>NZ_RZOT01000297.1:0-7352 GCF_003999085.1 Mesorhizobium sp. M4A.F.Ca.ET.090.04.2.1 | reverse complement strand
GGCGTATCAAGCCAGGTCAGGAGGCTCGGCGGACCGCTGCTTCAGGCAGCCCGGGTCGCCGGCCGCTTGCCGCCGTAACGGCGCTTGTTGTTGCCCTTGAAAGGCTTGCGGCCCTCAGGACGCTCGCCCTGCGGCTTGCCCGCGACGGGACGATCGCCACTGGGCTTGCCGCCAAAACGCTTCTTGCCGAAGCCGTTGTTGCCGCCGCCGGGGCGCCTGCCGTCGCGACGGCCGCCATGGTGTTCACGGTCGTTAGCCGGCTCGAAATGACGCTCGTTCCTTTCGGCAGGGTTGCGCTGGGGGTCGGGGCTGCCGAGATGGTCGGCAGCGACCGGCAACTTGGCGCGGATAATCCGCTCGACCTGGCGCAGCTTGGCGTTCTCCGACGGGTCGCAAAGCGTGATGGCGATGCCGTCCCTGCCGTTGCGGCCGGTGCGGCCAATACGGTGGACATAGCTTTCCGCCTCGTCCGGCAGATCGAAGTTTACGACATGGCTGATGCCTGGCACGTCGATGCCGCGCGCGGCTATGTCGGTCGCCACCAGGATGCGGACCGAGCCGTCGCGGAAATCGTTGAGCGCCTTCTGGCGGGCATTCTGCGACTTGTTGCCATGGATGACGGCGGCCTTGAAGCCATCACGATCGAGATCCTTGGTCACCCTGTCGGCGCCATGCTTGGTGCGAGAAAAGATGATGACCGACTTCATCGCCTCATCGGCGAGCATCTTGGACAGCACCTGGCGCTTCTGCTTGGTGCGGGCAAGGACGACGCTCTGCACGATCTCAGCCGCCGCCGTGCTTTGCGGCGCGACTTCGACGCGAACCGGGGTCTTCAACAGGCCTTTCGCCAATTCGGCGATCTCGTCCGGCATGGTCGCCGAGAACAGCGCCGTCTGGCGGTCGGGCGCGGTCGCCTTGGCGATGCGCTTGACGTCATTGATGAAACCCATGTCAAGCATGCGGTCGCCTTCGTCGAGCACCAGCCATTTAGTGTCGGCGAGGATCAGATCGCCCTCACGCACCAGGTCGGTCAGCCGGCCGGGCGTGGCGATCAGGATATCGACGCCGGGCGCGATCTTCTTCACCTGGCTGAAGCGCGAGACGCCGCCGAGCACGAGCGCGGTCGAGACATGCGCGCCCTTGGCGAGGATCTTGATGGTGTCCTCGATCTGAACGGCGAGCTCGCGGGTCGGCGCCAGGATCAGCGCGCGGGTCGTCTTCGGCCGGCGCTTGGTGCCGAGCCCAATGATCTTCGACAGGATCGGCAGCGCGAAGGCCGCGGTCTTGCCCGAACCGGTCTGGGCGATGCCGAAAATGTCACGGCCTTCCAGCTGTGGCGGGATCGCCTGGACCTGAATCGGCTTCGGGTCGGTGAAGCCCGCGGCATGAGTGGCCTTGAGCAGCGCGCCGGAGATCCCGAGCGCGGCGAAACCATTCTGTTCCGCTGTGTTTTCGTTGGTCAAAATAATCTTCTTTCACGCGGCCTGTAGCCGCAAACATCGATGGCGGCAGGGCGCAACCTGCCGTCGAAAAATTGTCATGGAACGACAAGGCGGCGGACGGGATCGTCCGCGCGGCTGCGCTGTCGTGCCCGCAAGCTTCATGCCTCGGGGCTTTTTCGCCACTTTGTGATGTACCGGGAAGAGGGGCCGAACACCGGAAAGAGGGAAAACAGACGCAACCAGTCTCATTCGTCGAGAAGGCCGGACAATGCCGGCCCAAGCGCCTATGCCGCTGCATATGGACGAGTTCGCCTCGAAATGCAAGGGCCGCATGCTGCAATGCAGCAAAAACCATGGCAAACGCGGCGCTTGCGCTCCCCTGCGCGCATCATTACCACAAACGCAGCTATCCGTTTGGGGGACCGCGATGAAGGACGTGCTGAAGGAGCTCGAGCGCCGCCGCGAGATCGCCCGCATGGGCGGCGGCAAGGCCCGCATCGACGCCCAGCACCAGAAAGGCAAGCTCACCGCCCGCGAGCGCATCGACGTCTTCCTCGATGAGGGTTCGTTCGAGGAGTTCGACATGTATGTCGAGCACCGCTCGACCGATTTCAGCATGGAGAAGACCAAGATCGCCGGCGACGGCGTCGTCACCGGCTGGGGCACGGTCAACGGCCGCCCGGTCTATGTCTTCGCCAAGGACTTCACCGTGTTCGGCGGCTCGCTGTCGGAGGCGCATGCCGAGAAGGTGGTCAAGGTTCAGGAGATGGCGCTGCGCAACCGCGCGCCTATCATCGGTCTCTATGACGCCGGCGGCGCTCGCATCCAGGAAGGCGTGGCCGCACTCGGCGGCTACGCCGAGATCTTCCAGCGCAACGTGCTCGCCTCCGGCGTGATCCCCCAGATATCGCTGATCATGGGCCCTTGCGCCGGCGGCGACGTCTATTCACCGGCGATGACCGACTTCATCTTCATGGTCCGCGACACCTCCTACATGTTCGTCACCGGGCCGGACGTGGTGAAGACCGTCACCAACGAGACGGTGACGGCAGAGAGCCTCGGCGGCGCCTCCGTCCACACCACGAAGTCGTCGATCGCCGACGGCGCCTACGACAACGACGTCGAGGCGCTGCTGCAGATGCGCCGGCTGGTCGACCTGCTACCGGCCTCCAATACGTCGGAAATTCCCGAGATCGAATGCTACCAGTCAGTGACCGATCACGATCTATCGCTCGACCGGCTGATCCCCGACAACGCCAACAAGCCATACGATATCAAGGAGTTGATCCTGAAGGTTGCCGACGAAGGCGACTTCTTCGAGATCCAGCAAAGCTTTGCCAGAAACATCGTCACCGGCTTCGGCCGCGTCGAGGGCCGCACCGTCGGCTTTATCGCCAACCAGCCGATGGTGCTGGCCGGCGTGCTCGATTCCGACGCCAGCCGCAAGGCGGCGCGCTTCGTTCGCTTCTGCGACTGCTTTTCGATCCCGATCGTCACCTTCGTCGATGTTCCCGGCTTCCTGCCGGGTACCGCGCAGGAATATGGCGGGCTGATCAAGCACGGCGCCAAGCTGCTGTTCGCCTATGCCGAGGCGACCGTGCCGAAGATCACCGTAATCACTAGGAAGGCCTATGGCGGGGCCTATGACGTGATGGCGTCAAAGCATCTGCGCGGCGACATGAACTATGCCTGGCCGACGGCACAGATTGCGGTGATGGGTGCCAGGGGCGCGGTCGAGATCATCTACCGCAAGGACATCGGCGACGCGGGAAAGATCGCAGCGCATACAAAGGCTTACGAGGATCGCTTCCTGTCGCCCTTCGTCGCCGCCGAACGCGGCTATGTCGACGAGGTGATCATGCCGCATTCGACCCGTCGTCGCGTTGCCCGGGCGCTCAGGATGCTGCGCAACAAGGACATGCAGAACCCCTGGAAGAAGCACGACAACATCCCGTTGTGACCTGAATGTCGCGCTTCATCATCAGCGCTGGGCGGCGGTTCGGCAGGTTCGGGGTGCTGTTTTTCGTGGTTCCCGCAGCCATCATCTTCTGTATCTGGATGTCGCTGCTCGACAGCCATCCAGTCTGGTTCATCGCCTGCGGATTTCTCGTCATGCCGATCTCGACCACCGCGGCGGCTTTTCTATTCGGCACATTGTTTGCCGGCTTTCGGCGCAGCAAGATCAAGGGAGTGAGCCGGGCGGAGGCACCTGGCCTGTGGGACCAGTGGGAAAAAGTCGCCGGCCCGCGCAGAGCCGCCCGCACCGTGATTGCGCTGGAGGACAGCTTGAACGCCGGCGTGCGGGAGGAGCGCACGCTTCTTGGTCTTCTCGGCCGCCGGCTATTTTTGACGGTCGGCATCCCCTTGCTCGTCGTTACCGACGAAAATGCTCTTGCGGCAATTCTTGCCCATGAAGACGCGCATGTGCGCAACAAGGACACCAATGGCGGCCTCAACCTTGCCGAGTTCGAGAACAGTTTCGGCTTCGTGTTCGAGTACGCGCCACCTGGGGTGACGATATCGGGCAGCCTCCTCCATGCGGCTATCGGCTGGCTGTCGGAATCGTTCGAGCGGGAAGACATCCGACTTTCACGCGAGGCGGAGATCAAGGCGGATCGCCACGCGGCGACATCCGGAAATGCCGAACAAGCGGCGCGCGCGCTCCTGCTCGTCGCGGCGGCAGACGTACATTTCGCCGAGAAAGTCTATGAGCCGCTGCGGCGCGAGGTGATGGGCGCTTTGCGTCCGCCGCGACCGCCACTTGCCCGCCTGTTGGAAGCGGCCGGGGAGCTGTCGCAAGCCCAGTACCTGGACGCTTGCGCGCAAAAGGCGTGGGTGCGTCCGGACGACGGCAAGTCGACGCACCCCTCATGGGCACAGCGGTTGGCAGCACTTGGGTACGTCGAAGCGCCTGAGATCGCCCCGATACGTCGGACAGCGCTCTCGACGCTGCTGAGCCCGGATACGGTCGAACAACAGATCGCTGCGTTCGACAGTAGATGGACCGGGCAGATGGAGGACTATCTCCAACGCTGAGGGTTCGTGCCGCACGCTGCCGCGACAACACCCCGCTGTGAGACCGTCCTACTCGTAGTGCTCGTAGGATTTTTCCTCGATGATCGCGGAACTCAGCAGCAGGTTTATCTCGCGCTTCAGGGCGGCGCGGCGGTCGTTCGTGCGGTAGACGCCGCGGGCGAGCTCGATGAAACGATCGCCGAATCGCTTGTTGAGCTCTTCGATGCGGATATCGTCCTCGATGACCCAGAGCGCCTGGTTGACGGCCTTCAACTCGGCGTAGAGGCCAGCCAGCGCCTCTGAACTGGGGATGTGTTCGTCGCGAACATGCGCTAGCTGCTCCAGCTCGTGCAGGACGTTGGCCAGCTTGGACGCGTCGGCGATGCTTGCCGCCTTGATCTCGAGGATCGATATCTTGTCCAGCAATTCGCCTGGGGCGATCTCGACGAGTATGGGGCGGACCATGCTATTGCCCTCTTCTGATGAGCCTTGTCAAAATTCACCGGCTGGGAATATGGACCCGCCGGAAAGCGTAGCGGCAATAGGCAGCCGAAACGAGTCAAGTCAATCTCCGGACGGCAGGGAATGCTCCGGCGCGGAAAGAGAAAACAAAAAGGGTGTTCGCCTTGAATCCAATTCTTCTGGTCGGCTTTCCGGCGGTCGGCGATTTCGTCCGCTGTCATTCGGCCATCCGCATCCTCGCGGAACGGTTTCCCGAGCGCCCGATCGACGTCGTGACATCGCCCGGAAACGTATCCTTTGCCCGCTTCATGCCGCATGTCCGCAAGGCCTGGGCACTAAAGAAGCGGCATATGCAACTCGGTCTGGCAGAGCGCCGCGACCTGATACGCGAGCTTCGCAAGCAGAACTATGGCTCGGCCTATCTCATGACGAGCACGATCAAAGCGGCCCTGATTCCGTTCTTGGCCGGCATTCCGGAACGCATCGGCTATCCGCAGGAGTTGCAGTTCGGGTTGGTCAATCGCCTTCCTGCTGATTGGCTGCGGCATTTGTGGGCGTTCGGCCCGCGCAAGACACGCCTCTACGAGGAGGTATGCTCCATTGCCACGCTGGGCGCAAAGCCGGCGAACGTCGATTGGCCGGCGCCGCAGCTGGTCATTCCTGGCGCGGAACTGGATGAGTGGCGCAGCCGCGCCGGTGTCGAAGCCGGCACGCCGGCCCTGGCCATCTTCACCGGAGATATGACGAGTCCGCGATCGTGGCCGATGGGGCGCTTCATCTCGATCGCCAAGGACTATTGCAGCCGCGGCTGGGCGGTATGGATTGTCGGCGGCCCTCGCGAACATGATGCGGCGAACCGGATCCGCGCCGAGGTGCCGCAAGCGATCGATTTCACCACGACGCCGCTGATCGACGTGATGTACCAGCTTGGCGCGTCAGCGCTGTTCCTTGGCGTCAATGGCGGCATGTCCCATGCCGCGGCAGCCTTGAACATTCCCTGCGTGCAGATATTCGGCTCGAACCTTTCCTACGTACATGGGCCGGTCAATGACCATGTCCGCTTTCTCGAGCCGCCCATTTCGACCCCGAGTTGGATCGAGGATACATCCGGTGTCAGCGAGGAAAGGGTGCGCGAGGCCTTGGCTGCTGCCTTCGCGGAACCGCGCCGCCCGCCAGGCGCCTGATATCGCTACTCCTCTTCCGCCGCTCCGAAACCCGCACCCATCGTCGCGCGCGCAGCGCTCGCCCATGGCGTTGCGTGGTTGTCGATGCGCATCTGGAAGATGAAATAGGTCGGCGAGCAGAAGCCGATGCCTTTCACCTTGGCGGCGCCCGGCGTGTCCGGCGGCAGCGACTGGCACATATAGTCCTCGCGGCAAAAATGGTCAGCCGAGCAGGCCGGCCGGTTGCCGCGATTGACCGCGCCGCCGAGGCATTGGTCGAAATTGTTGGTCGCCACGCAGGTGTCGAATTTCTTGCCGCCGACCAGGCCGCAGATCTCGTTCGGCATCGGCTTGCCGGCCTTGAAGGCGGCGAAGGTGCGGTCCTTGTCGTCGCAGCCGCGATATGCGATGCCGGCCGGCACGCCGATCTTCGGCGGCCGGCACGTGTAGGCGGTGCGTGAGATGTCGGAGGCGAACGCGGCGAACTGCCCGGTGATGGTGTAGCGGTCGTTGAAGGGGTGCGACGGATTGCTGGCGATCGATCCCGTCAGACACGGATGGCCGGAAAACATCGCCCTGCTGTCCTTGGGCAGCAGGCATTGCGCCAGCCTGGTGCGCACCCCCGAAGCCGTGGCGAGCGGCGTGCAGACGGTGCCGCCGCCGCACTGCCAGGTCCGGCCGAAGCGGGCGGCGTCCTCCGGCATCAGGCACGGCATCGCCGCTTCTGCCGGCGCGTAATCAACCTCGGTGTATTTCCAGGCCGCCGGTGGCGCGAAGGACAGCGGATGCAAACGGTTTGGCTCCTTGCCTTCGGTCGTGGCCCGCAGCCAGGCCACGCGGCGCGGGATTTCGGCATGGAGGTGCGGCGAGATGCCGACCTCGATCCGGTTGAGCGGCGACGTCGTCTTGTCGTCCAGGCCGATGAAATGGAAGCCGGCGGTGGACCCTGCCTGATGGCAGCCCTGGCAGGCGCCATTGTCCAGGCGCTCGACCAGCGCTTCCGGTGTGCGTACCAATTGCAGCGCCGAATAGTCGAGCCCGGCGAAATCCGCAGGCTGGAACAGCGGCGTGAACGGATGATTGGCCTGCCGTGCGCTGCCGAAGGTGGACCACGAGATGACCTTCCTCGCCAGGAACTCGTCCGGTATCTCGTAGACGCCTAGATCGACCGCGCCGACATTGGCGCTGACAAAGTCGGCGAGCTTTTTCTTGAGCACGGCATCTTCCGACAGCCGCGCGACGTCAGGCGTAGTCTCCAGCGGCTTTTGGC
>NZ_RZOT01000296.1:0-7357 GCF_003999085.1 Mesorhizobium sp. M4A.F.Ca.ET.090.04.2.1 | reverse complement strand
GCCCGCTACTATGGACGGCATTTCACCAAGAGCTTCGCCGAGGAGGAATTCATCGTCACCGCGTCGGGCATGCATGCCATCCAGCTTGCGATCGACGCACTCGCCGGCCAGGGCGACGAGGTGATCTATCTGTCGCCGGCCTGGCCGAATTTCGCCGCCGCGGCAGGGGTTGCGGGCGCCGTTCCGGTTGCGGTCACACTCGATCCGTCCGGCAATGGCTGGTCCTGCGACGTCGACAAGATCGCGGCCGCGATCACGCCGCGCACCAAGGCGCTGTTCGTCAACACGCCGTCCAACCCGACCGGCTGGACCGCTGACAGGGAGACGCTGCAGGCGATCCTCGATCTTGCCCGCCAAAGCGGCGTCTGGATCATTGCCGACGAGATCTACTCGCATTTCCACTATGGAAGCGGCCGCGCGCCGTCCTTCCTCGATGTGTCGACGGCGGAAGACCGTATCCTGTTCGTCAACAGCTTCTCCAAGAACTGGGCGATGACGGGCTGGCGCGTCGGCTGGATCAGGACCCACCCCGCCTTGCAGCAGGTGTTCGAGAACCTGATCCAGTATTCGACCTCGGGTGTCGCCCAGTTCATGCAGCGCGGCGCCGTCGCCGCCCTCGACGAGGGGGATGCCTTCATCGTCGAACAGGTCGAGCGTGCGCACGCCGCGCGCGACCTGGTCTGCGGCATTCTGGGCGCGACCGGCAAGGCACGCTTCACCGTGCCGCAGGGCGCCTTCTACCTGTTCTTCACGGTCGACGGCATCACCGATTCCCGCACCGCCGCCTTCGACATCGTCGACCATGCCAATGTCGGCCTGGCGCCAGGCACCGCATTCGGACCCGGCGGCGAGACCTTCCTCAGGCTATGCTTCCACCGCCGCCTCGACCAGCTCGAGGAGGCGGCGCACCGCCTGGCGAAATGGATGACAACGATTTGAGCAAGGCTGGATTGTGCGTCAGGCAAGTTCTTGCCTGAACGGCTTACTTTCAAGGGCGGTGCCCCCCCTCATCCGCCTGCCGGCACCTTCTCCCCGTGAAGGACGGGGAGAAGGGAGGGCCGCAACCTCGCCGCTCTTTCTGCGACGCGCCAGGTGGCGAAACCATCAACGCCAGCGCATTTCTCCCCGTTCTTCACGGGGAGAAATGTCCGGCAGGACAATGAGGGGCAGCGCCAGCGTTCTATGATTTGGCAGGACCTGTTACGCATCACCGCCCACGAACCACCAGCAGGTCACCCGCCCGACTTCGGCACCAGCAGGGGAATGATCCGGTCGCTCTTGGCGACGGACGGCCGGCCGCTCGAGGCATAGGGGATGCCGAGCGCGTCCCAGGTCTCGACCAGGGCGTCCTGAAGTTCGGCGATCAGCGCGTCCGAATGGAACGGCGTCGGCGTGATGCGCAGCCGCTCGGTGCCGCGCGGCACCGTCGGATAGTTGATCGGCTGGATGTAGATGCCGTGGACGCCGAGCAGGCGGTCGCTGGCCATCTTGCAAAGTTCGGGATCGCCGACCAGCACCGGCACGATGTGGGTGGACGATTCCATCACCGGGAGGCCGGCGGCGGCAAGCACCTCCTTGGTCCGCGACGCCTGGCGCTGCTGCGCGTCGCGCTCGGCCTGCGAGCGCTTCAGATGCCGGATCGAGGTGGTGGCGGCGGCGGCAACAGCCGGCGGCAGCGCCGTGGTGAATATGAAGCCCGGCGCATAGGAGCGCACGGCATCGATCACCGCGCTGGTGCCGGTGATGTAGCCGCCGAGCGTGCCGAAGGCCTTGGCGAGCGTGCCTTCGATGATGTCGATGCGGTCGGCCAGCCCCTCGCGCTCGGTAATGCCGCCGCCGCGCGGACCGTACATGCCCACCGCATGGACCTCGTCGATATAGGTCATAGCGTTGTAGCGCTCGGCGAGGTCGACGATCTGCTTGATCGGGGCGATGTCGCCATCCATCGAATAGACGCTCTCGAAGACGATCAGCTTGGCGCGCTCGCGTCCCGCAGCCTGCAGCAGGCTCTCCAGATGCGCGACGTCATTGTGGCGGAAGATCTTCTTTTCGGCGCCCGAACGGCGCACGCCCTCGATCATCGAAGCGTGGTTGAGCTCGTCCGAGATGATCAGGCAGTTCGGCAGAAGCCGTGCGATGGTCGAGATCGAGGCCTCGTTGGAGACGAAGCCGGAGGTGAAGACGAGCGCTGCTTCCTTGTCGTGCAGGTCGGCCAGTTCCAGTTCAAGCTCCACCAGCGGGTTGCTGGTGCCGGAGATGTTGCGGGTGCCGCCGGCGCCCGACCCCATCTTGCCGGCAGCCTTCTGGAAAGCGTCGATGACGTCGGGATGCTGGCCCATGCCGAGATAGTCGTTGGAGCACCAGACGGTGATTTCCTGGGCGCGGCCGTTGGAACGCCAGATGGCTCGCGGGAACTTGCCGACAATGCGTTCGAGGTCGGCGAAAACGCGGTAGCGCCGCTCCGCATGGAGCTGGTCGATCGCTTCCTCGAAGAACCGCTGGTAGTTCATGTCGCCTTCCCGATTTTGTGCCGGATCATAGTCATTGCCCCATCAGGCGTCCACCGGGGCCCTTTGGTCAAAATGCCACGCCCCAAGCGTGTTCCTAACGACCACGGATCGTGGCCTATTCCCTTGATGTGGATCAACTTTGTTTCAGTACGATGCCTTGGGCCCCGGCGACTGTTACGCATTTGACACTGGAGTTTTATTCGCCTTGCGGCGCGCTTTCCAGTAAGGCGGCCTTGAGACAGTTTCCAACAAATCTTGATCAGCGAGGACGCGTATGACGGTTTTGGTGACGGGCGGTGCCGGTTATATCGGCAGCCATATGGTCTGGGAGCTTCTGGACGCGGGCGAGAGCGTTGTCGTTCTCGACCGGCTTTCGACCGGCTTCGAATGGGCGGTGGCGCCGGAGGCCAGGCTCGTCGTCGGCGATGTCGCCGACCGCGAACTGGTCGGCCAGATCATCAGGGACAACAAGGTCGATGCCATCATCCATTTCGCCGGCTCGATCGTGGTGCCAGAGTCGGTCGCCGATCCGCTCGGCTACTACGAGAACAACACTTCCAAGACGCGCACCCTGATCGAAACGGCCGTGCGCGAGGGCGTGCCGCATTTCAT
The DNA here is from genome assembly GCF_003999085.1 of Mesorhizobium sp. M4A.F.Ca.ET.090.04.2.1. Classification (NCBI taxonomy): domain Bacteria; kingdom Pseudomonadati; phylum Pseudomonadota; class Alphaproteobacteria; order Hyphomicrobiales; family Phyllobacteriaceae; genus Mesorhizobium; species Mesorhizobium sp. M4A.F.Ca.ET.090.04.2.1. The sequence continues at coordinate 4,235 of NZ_RZOT01000296.1, read as the reverse complement.
CTTCTCCTCCACCGCCGCGGTCTATGGTGGCGCCGGATTGGAACCGGTGCGCGAGGATGCCGGGCTTTCGCCGGTATCGCCCTACGGCCTTTCCAAGCTGATGAGTGAGTGGATGTTGCGCGACGCGGCGAAGGCGCACGATATCCGCTATACGGCGCTGCGCTATTTCAACGTCGCCGGCGCCGATCCCAAGGGCCGCACCGGCCAGTCGACGCCGGGCGCCACGCATCTGATCAAGGTCGCCTGCGAGACCGCGCTCGGCAAGCGCCCCTTCATGCAGGTGTTCGGCACTGACTATCCCACCCCGGATGGCACCTGTATCCGCGATTACATCCATGTCAGCGATCTGGCGGCGGCGCACCGGCTGGCGCTGCAGCGGCTACGCGAAGGCGGCACCAGCCTGGTCGCCAATTGCGGCTACAGCCACGGTTACTCGGTGCTGCAAGTAATCGACAGCGTGCGCCGCGCCTTCGGCCGTGATTTCGAGGTCAAGATGGGCGACCGCCGCCCCGGCGACGCCGCCGCCATTGTCGCCAACTCCGAGCTTGCCCGCGCTGAGCTTGGTTGGACGCCGCAGCGCGACGATCTCGATCAGATCGTTGCCGACGCGCTGGCCTGGGAACGCATCCTCAGCGGCAAGAACTCGGCACGCGGCTGACCCAATCAGCTTGCGAGCCCAAGGGCTCGTCCTGCGCGCCGAGACGCGCTATTGAGGGTCTCACGGCGGCGCGTGGAGGCGCGCCGCCCTGTTCCGGAATTGCGTCAAAACAAGGAAATAGAGCGGTTCTGCGTTTCCGTGAAACGGTGAACCGCTCGAGGGGGCGGCATGAAGGTCTTGGTGCTTGGGGCCGGCGTCGTTGGCACGGCGGCCGCCTATTACCTGGCGAGCGATGGCCATGAGGTGACGGTGATCGAGCGCCACCAGGCCGCCGCGCGTGGCACCAGCCAGTCGAATGCCGGCCTTGTCTCGCCCGGGGACGCCACCGCCTGGGCTTCGCCCGCCGCGCTGAAGACCTTCATGCGCGCGCTCTGGAACCACGATCTCGGCATCAAGGTCAGGCTGCGCTTCGATCCCTATTTCCTCGCCTGGAGCCTGCGCTTCCTGCGCCAGTGCACGGTGGCGCGCCTGCGCGCCAACAGCCAGGTCAAGCTGCGCCTGGCGCTCTATTCCCGCGACTGCATCAACGCGCTCTCGGAAGCGACCGGCATTCACTACGACGAGCGTAAGAAGGGCATTCTCTATTTCTTCCGCTCGCAGCACAGCCTCGACACCGGCACCGACAATTACCGCTACCTTGCCGAGCACGGCCTGCCGATCGAGATCGTCGGCCGTGACCGGCTGATCGAGCTGGAGCCCGGCCTCGCCGGCGCCAGGGACAAGATCGCCGGCGGCGTCTATTCGCCGATCGACCAGACGGGCGATTCCCGGCAGTTCGTGGAAAAGCTCGCCGCTTATGCGGCCGCAAAGCTCGGCGTCAAATTCCTCTTCGGCACGACCGTCGAAGGCCTCGACATCGAAGGTGATCATGTGCGCTCGGTGATGACCTCGGCCGGCCCGGTCGCCGGTGACGCGGTGGTCATCTCCTTGGGACCGGAAAGCGGCCTGCTCGGCCGCCGCTACGGCATCGACCTGCCGGTCTATCCAGTGAAGGGCTACACCGCGACCATACCGCTGGAGGACGAGAGCAAGGGGCCGACCATGGGCGGCGCCGACGAGGACCAGCTGATCGGCTATTCGCGGCTCGGCAACCGGCTGCGCCTTGCCTCCACCGCCGAGTTCACCGGCTTCGACCGCAGCTTCAAGCCGCGTGATTTCGCCGCCATGTTCAGGACCGGCAAGGACCTGTTTCCCGGCGCCTTCGACGAGAAGAAAGCGGAGCTTTGGGCGGGCCTCAGGCCAATGATGCCGAACTCCGTGCCGGTGATAGGGCAGGCGCGCTACACCAACCTTTACCTCGACACCGGCCACGGCCATGTCGGCTGGACGATGGCTTGCGGCTCGGGAAAATTCCTCGCCGATATCGTCGCCGGCCGCAAGCCGGAGATCGATCCGCAAGGGCTGGTCTACAGGAACTAGAGATGTCTGGACCGCAAGTCGCCATCGATCTCGGCCGCATCGAGCGCAATGCGCGCACCGTCGTCGAGCGCTGCGCGCATTCCGGCATCGAGGTCTTCGGCGTCACCAAGGGCATGTGCGGCATGCCGCAGGTGGCGCGCGCCATGCTGCGCGGCGGCGTTGCCGGCATCGCGGAGTCACGCTTCGAGAACATCCGCCGGCTGCGCGACAGCGGCATCAATGCGCCGATCATGCTCTTGCGCAGCCCGCCCATCGCGCGCGTCGAGGAGGTGGTGCGGACCGTCGACATCAGCCTGCAGTCGGAACTTTCGATCATTCGCGAGATCGCCCGCATCGCCGAGCGCATGGGCCGCGTCCACGACATCATGCTGATGGTCGACCTCGGCGACCTGCGGGAAGGCATCTGGCCGAACGACCTTGTGCCGACCGTCGAGCAGATCCTGGAGATGAAGGGCGTGCGCATTGCCGGCATCGGCACCAATCTCGGCTGCTTCGGCGCCATCTTGCCGACCGAGGAGAATCTCGGCCAGCTCGTCGCCCATGCCTACAAGATCGAGCGTCTGTCGGGCAAAAGCCTCGATTGGATATCGGGCGGCGCCTCGTCCTCGCTGCCGCTGTTGCTCGAAGGCCGGCTGCCCGCCGGCATCAACAATCTGAGGGTCGGCGAGGCGATCCTGCAGGGCGGGCTGGAAACTTTTCGCGATCCGCCCTGGGAAGCGCTGGAGCTCGATGCCTGCCGGCTTACCGCCGACATCATCGAGGTCAAGAAGAAGCCATCGCGGCCGATCGGCCAGTCCGGCTACGACGCGTTCGGCAACCAGCCGGTCTTTCCCGACGAGGGCGACAGGCTGCGCGCCATCGCCAATATCGGCCGCGAGGACGTGCTGGTCGAAGGCCTGATGCCGATCGCCAAGGGCGTGCGCGTGCTCGGCGCCTCCAGCGATCATCTTTTGCTTGACGTCCAGGACGCCGATCCACCTCCCGTCGTCGGCGGCCGCGTCGCCTTCCGCATGAGCTATGGCGCCATGCTTCTCGCCATGACCTCCGAATATGTCGAGAAGGCCCCGATGCACGACGTCGAGGACTATTCCGGCCGCAAGATGGTGTCGATCTCGGCCGAGCCGTCGGCGGCGGGCATCCTCGCCCGTGAGGCGACCGGGGCGCGGCTCGAGGCGATGAACTTCGATGTCGTCGAATTGGCCGACGCGGAACGGCCGCCTTCGGGCCTGATTCGGCTGACGGCGGGCGCCGACCGCCGCATTGCCCACACGGCACTTGCCGCGACCGCGCGGGCGACACACTCATTTGGCCTGATCTGGATCGATTCCATCGCCGCGCTGATGCCCGAGGAGATCGAAGGCATCGACCTGCCGGAGGCTTCGGTGCTCGCCCGCATGTTGGGTCTGGATCACAAGCCGGGCGCGTTGCAGCCGCAGCTTTCGCCGGAAAACATCGTCATCGTCGGCTTGCGCCACGCCGATCCGGCCGAGGCGCGCGTGCTGACGGATTCGCGCGTCTCCGCCTTCACCATGACCGACATCGACGCCATGGGCATGGGGGAAGTGATGCGCGAGGCGATCCACATCGCCTCCTCCGGCACCCAAGGGTTCCACGTCGCCTATGCGCCCGAGGTCACCGAGTTCTCCGGCTGGGCGGCAGGCTCCGGCGGCATCACCGTGCGCGAAACGCATCAGGCGATGGAGGCGGTGGCACTCTCGGGCGGGCTCTTGTCGATGAGCGTTTCTGGCTTCACCGCCGATCTCGAACCCAGGATCGCCACCGATGCCGTCAGCTTCGTCATGTCGGCCTTCGGCAAGCGGATTCTATAGCTAAATTGACTTGCGATCGGAGCGGAACGTAACCTCAACCCAGAAATTTTGAATCCAGTTGGATGCCTAGATGAGAATACTTGGGGACGTTGGCAGAGTTAATTCCATCTTGTTTGCTGCAATGGCATTTTTATCAGGCTCGTCTGCTTGTGTTTTTGAAAAAGCCAACAATTGTGGAAATTATGTTGGAATGGGTATTAGCTATGGGGATGGAGGTTCGGAATGTGAATCGTATCTGTCAATTAATTACGGCATATCTCTATTTTCGCAATCAAGTGGATTTAAGCTGGATTTCTTATTGACTCCGCTAATTATAGACGCCTTTTTGG
>NZ_RZOT01000295.1:0-7446 GCF_003999085.1 Mesorhizobium sp. M4A.F.Ca.ET.090.04.2.1 | reverse complement strand
ACCTCGAACAGGGTGAGGTCGCGGCCGCCGGTGATCGAGATCAGCAGGCCCTTGGCGCCCTTCATCGAGGTCTCGTCGAGCAGCGGGTTGGCGATCGCTGCCTCGGCGGCGGCCATGGCGCGGCCCTCGCCCGAAGCTTCGCCCGTGCCCATCATCGCCTTGCCCATCTCGCGCATCACCGAGCGGACGTCGGCGAAGTCGAGGTTGATCAGGCCTTCCTTGACCATCAGGTCGGTGATGCAGGCGACACCCGAGTAGAGCACCTGGTCGGCCATGGCGAAGGCATCAGCGAAGGTGGTCTTGTCGTTGGCCAGCCTAAACAGGTTCTGGTTGGGGATGACGATGAGCGTGTCGACGCATTTCTGCAGTTCCTCGATGCCCAAGTCGGCCGTCTTCATGCGGCGCTGGCCCTCGAAGTGGAACGGCTTGGTGACGACGCCGACGGTGAGAATGCCCTTCTCGCGCGCGGCGCGGGCGACTACCGGGGCAGCGCCGGTGCCGGTGCCGCCGCCCATGCCGGCGGTGACGAAGCACATATGGGTATTGGAGAGGTGATCGATGATCTCATCGATGCATTCCTCCGCCGCCGCGCGGCCGACCTCCGGCTGCGAGCCGGCGCCGAGACCCTCGGTGACATGCGCGCCAAGCTGGATCAGCCGTTCCGCCTTCGACATGGTCAGCGCCTGCGCATCGGTGTTCGCCACCACGAACTCGACACCGCGCAAGCCGGCGGTGATCATGTTGTTGACCGCATTGCCGCCGCCGCCGCCTACACCAAACACGGTGATGCGTGGCTTCAGCTCGGTGATGTCCGGCTTTTGCAGATTGATGGTCATTGTCTCCGTCCTTTGCCTTTCCCGCCGCTTCGCCGCTGCGGCCGCCTATGGGGCTGTCCCCGTCAATTTTAGAAACTGTCTCTCAACCACTGACTCATGCGATGCAGTTTTCCACCCGTTCCAGTCATCCTGAGACCGGAAATTCCTTTCACCGAATGGCTCTCGAAGCTCGCCATCTGCGGATAGATCAAAAGCCCGACCGGGGTCGAGAACGCCGGCCCCTTGGCCGCCTCCGGCAGGCCCGCCACGCCGAGCGGGCGGCCGATGCGCACATTGCGGCCGAGGATGCGGCGCGCTGCTTCCGGCAGACCGGAAAGCTGGCTGGCGCCGCCGGTGAGCACAACGCGCTTGCCGACGGCATTGCCGTAGCCGGACTTGTTCAGCCGGTCGCGCAAAAGCTCCAGCGTCTCGTCGATACGGGCGCGAATGATGCGCGTCATCATCGAGCGCGGTATCTGCAAGGGCACCTCGCCTTCCTCGCCGATCGGCTGAATCGAGACGAGGTCGCGATCGTCCGCGCTGCCGGGCAGCGCCGAACCGTGCATCACCTTCAGCCGCTCGGCGGCATCGAGAGAGGTCGACAGGCCCTTGGCCATGTCGAGCGTTACATGATTGCCGCCGATAGCGATGGCGTCGCCATGAACGAACTTGCCTTCCGCGAACACTGAGATCGTCGTCGTACCGCCACCCATGTCGATGCAGGCGGCGCCCATCTCGAGCTCATCGTCGACGAGTGCGGCAAGTCCACTGGCATAGGGGGTTGCCACCATGCGCTCGACCGAGAGATGCGAACGGTTGATGCAGAGCTCCAGGTTGCGCAGCGGCGCGGAATCGCCTGTCAGCACATGCATGTCGACGCCCAGCGTGTCGCCGACCATGCCGCGTGGATCGCGCACGCCGCGCTCGGCGTCGAGCGAGAAGCCGACTGGAAGCGAATGGATCACCTCACGCTCGGCCTTCAACGCCTGCTTGGCACCGGCGGCAAGCACGCGCTTGATGTCGGCCTCGTCGGCCTGATGGCCGCCGAGATTGATCGTGGCCGAGAAGGTCTCGCTCTTCAGCCTTCCGGCGGTCATGTTGACGATCAGCGAATCCACCGTCAGCCCGGCCATGCGCTCAGCGGCGTCGACGGCCAGACGGATGGCATGCTCGGCGCGGTCGAGATCGACGACCACGCCCGACTTCACGCCTTGCGATTTCTGGTGGCCGATGCCGATCACCTGGATGCGATGCGAGCGCCCGCGCAAAAGCTTGCCGTCCTCACGCGGCTTCAGCTTCGCCACCACACAGCAAACCTTGCTCGAGCCGACGTCGAGCACCGTCAGCGTGCCGGACCGGCGCGAGGAGGCGTCGCTGTTGCCGCCAAGCCAGCTCATATCTTCGTCTCCGGCTTGCGCTTCAGATTCTGCGGCTTTTCGTTGAGCGTGGCCTCGCGCTGCGTCGCCGCCTCCGGCGTCAACTGCACGACGAGGCGGTCGGACAGGCGCATGTCGACGGCTGCGATGTCGCGCGTCAGAAGGCCGTTGTCGCGGTCCATCCTGACCAGTTCGGCGATCGCCTGGTCTTCGCCGTCTTCCGGCAACTTAACCGTGATGCCGTTCTCCAGCTTCAGGTCCCAGCGCCGCTCGCCGACGCGGATATAGCCTTTGACTCGCGCCGCAAGCTCGGGATAGCGCTTCACCTTGGCAAGGAAGTCCGGCGCCGTGGCTGGCGCGCCGGTGCCGATGATCAGCGGCAGCAGCGCCTGCTTGCCGCCTGAGAACGGGGCGATGACCTGGCCGTCGCGCTCGATGACCGAAAGCGAATTGCCCTGCTGCCAGAGCGCGAAAGGCTCACGCTCCTCGACGCGCACTTCCAGCGTATGCGGATAGACCTTGCGTACCGCCGCGACCTCGACCCAGGGTAGCGTCCTGATCCGCTCGCGCGCGGCCTCGGCATCGAATCCGATCAGCGAGGTCCAGCCGTCAAGCTCGAGCCGGTCCAGTATGTCGATCTCGGAGGTCTCGCGGTTGCCAACCACCTTGATCTGATCGACTGCGAAACCGGTGCGCGCCGTGATGCCCTGAACGACGCCGTCGATCTGCCCGCCAAGATAGGCGCCGTAGGCGCTGCCGGACCCAATCAGCACAGCCGAAAGGATCGCAGCGGAGAAAGGCGGGGCGGTGAATTCACCACCGCCGAGGCGCGCCAGGACGCGCACCGGCCGGCGAAACATGCGCGGCAACACGAAATGGTCGAACGACAACGGCAGACCGAACAGCGCCGGCCCGGCGCCCGCCCCCTTGCCCTGTCCCCACCTCAACGCAGACACGAAGCGTCCTCCACCATCCAACTCAACAGTTCGCCGAACGAATGCCCCGCTTGTGCGGCGATTTCAGGCACCAGAGACGTCGGCGTCATGCCCGGCTGGGTGTTGATCTCGAGCCAGACAACCTCGCCGTTTTCGGAGTGACGGTCGTCGTAACGGAAGTCCGACCGGGAAACGCCCCGGCAACCGATAGCTTGGTGAGCCTTAAGCGCCAGTGTCTGTATTTTTTGGTAAATATTCGGTGAAATTTTAGCAGGGGTTTCGTGTTTTGATCCGCCCGCCACGTATTTCGAATCGTAATCGTAGAAGGAATGGCCGGTCGGAATGATCTCGCAGACGCCGAGCGCCACATCGCCCATCACCGCGCAGGTCAGCTCACGCCCATGGATGTAGCGCTCGACCATGACGGTGTCGCCATATTTCCATTCGGACGAGCCGATGACCTGCGGCGGATGCGACTGCCCTTCATGCACGATGACGACGCCGAAGCTCGATCCTTCGTTGACCGGCTTGACCACGTAGGGCGGCTTCATCGGATGCTTGTTCTGGATGGCGAAGCGGTTGGCCACCTTCGATTCCGCCACCAGGATGCCGGCTGCCTTGGCGACTTTCTTGGCCTGCTCCTTGTTCATGGCCAGCGCCGAGGCAAGCACGCCGGAATGCGTGTAGGGGATTTCGAGATATTCGAGGACACCCTGAATGGTGCCGTCCTCACCGAACGGACCGTGCAGCGCATTGAAGGCAACGTCAGGCTTGAGCGCGACAAGCACGGAGCCGACATCGCGCGCAACGTCGACCCGGGTGACGCGATAGCCTTCATTCTCGAGCGCATCCGCACATGCCTTCCCCGAGGACAGGGACACGGGCCGCTCCGACGAAAAACCACCGAGCAGGACGGCCACATGCTTGTTCTTCATCTCCCGTCATCCCCTCTCACGGCGGGCCGCGACTGACATTTCCACACCAGCATTCCCGCACGGTGAGTCCGAGTCTTCCGGCAGGTTGCCCCCCAGACGGAAAACGCGACCGACGCGTCGAACGACTCAAATCAGGAAACGCTTGAGGCCAGAGAATCAGAGAGTTGATTCGCTGGCAAGTCCTTAAGATTCCGAGAGATTCACTTTCCGCGAAAACAGTTGCGAAAAGTGTGTCGTAGAGTCTTTGGGGCAACGGTCCCTGGGCCGTTACGGATCGCCGAAGTTCATGTATTACTTGAACTTCGCCACACCCTGGAGGTGCGCTGAGTTCCAGCTCAGGCCGGCATCGCCTGAGCGCCGGCACGCCTTAGAGGAGTTGCCCCAGGAATTCCTGAACCGCATGGCCGGACCGGAAATCGCCGAGGCGCTTGATTTCCCAATGCAGCCGGACGCCCGAATTCTCGAGCACCCGCGCGCGCACGGTCTCGCCGAGATATTCGAGGTCGTAGCCGGTCGCGGTGCCGGTGTTGATCATGAAATTGCAATGCATCGGCGACATCTGCGCGCCGCCGATCATCAAGCCACGGCAGCCGGCCTTGTCGATCTCCTTCCAGGCCGAGGTGCCCTCCGGATTCTTGAACGTCGAGCCGCCGGTCTTCTCGCGGATCGGCTGCACCGTCTCGCGATGGTTCTGCACCGCATCCATCGCCGCCTTGATCGTCGCCTGGTCTTCCGGATGCCCCTCGAACAGCGCCGAGGTGAAGATCAGCCCCGAAGGTGCCGCCGAATGCCGATAGGCATAGCCCATGTCGGCATTGCTGAGCGTGTGAAGATTGCCCTTGCGGTCGAGCGCCCGCACCTCGACGACGCGTTCGCGCGTCTCGACGCCATTGGCGCCGGCGTTCATCCTCAGCGCACCGCCGACGGCGCCGGGAATGCCGTGGTAGAAATGGAAGCCGCCGATCCCCGCCTCATAGGCGACGGCCGCGAGGCGCTTGTCGGGCGTTGCGGCGCCGGCCCTGATTGTGGTCGGCGAAACGACTTCCGCCTCGCCAAAGCCCTTGGCCGAAAGCCGGATGACGAAACCTGGAATGCCGCCGTCGCGCACCAGGAGGTTCGAGCCGACGCCGACGACGGTCAGCGGGATTTCCTCCGGCACGGCGCGTAGGAAGGCGGCGAGGTCCTCCTCGTCAGCCGGCTGGAACAGCGCGTCCGCCAGGCCGCCGGCGCGAAACCAGGTGATCTTGTCCATCTCGGCGTTGGGCGTGACGCGGCCGCGCAGGCCGGCCAGCCGGTCGCCAAGCTTTTCGATCAGGGCCTGGCCGCGCATCATGAGGCCGTCCCGCCGAGTTCCTTGGGCAAAGCATAGGCCCATTGCGTGATGTTGCCGGCGCCGAGGAAGACGACGAAGTCGCCCGGCTTGGCCAGTTCGCGGATGATCGGCGCGATCGCCGACGGGCCCTCAATATTGCGCGCGTCGCGATGACCGCCGGCGCGGATGCGCGACACCAGCGCATCCGAAGTGACGCCTTCGATCGGCTCTTCGCCTGCCGCATAGACCGGCGCCACCATCACTGTGTCGGCGTCGTTGAAGCAGACCGAGAACTCGTTGAACAGATCGTGCAGCCGGGTGTAGCGGTGCGGCTGCGCAATAGCGATGACGCGGCCTTTGGTGGCGCTGCGCGCGGCCTTCAGCACCGCCGTGATCTCGACCGGATGGTGGCCGTAATCGTCGAAGATCTCGACGCCGTTCCACGAGCCGGTATGAGTGAAGCGCCGCTTGACGCCGGCGAAGGACGACAGGCCCTTCTTGATCGCCTCGGCGGTGAGGCCAAGCTCATGCGCGACCGCGATCGCGGCGGTCGCGTTGGAGACGTTGTGGCGGCCGGGCATCGGCAGACGCAGATCGGCAATCGTCGTTTGACCGCCCGTCTTGCGGTCGCGGATGACGACGTCAAACTCGGAGGCGGCACCATCCATGCGGTGATTGGTGAAGCGCACGTCGGCCTGCGCGTTCTCGCCATAGGTGATGACGCGCCGGTCCTCGATGCGGCCGACCAGCGCCTGCACCTCGGGATGATCGGTGCACATCACGCCGAAGCCGTAGAACGGCACGTTCTCGACGAACTGGCGAAACGCCTCGCGCACCTTGTCGAAGCTGCCGTAATGGTCGAGATGCTCGGGATCGATGTTGGTGACGACGGCGATGTCGGCCGGCAGCTTCAGGAAGGTGCCGTCGCTCTCGTCGGCCTCGACCACCATCCATTCACCGTCGCCCATGCGGGCGTTGGTGCCATAGGCGTTGATGATGCCGCCATTGATCACGGTCGGGTCGAGCCCGCCCGCTTCGAGCAGTGTCGCCACCATCGAGGTGGTCGTCGTCTTGCCGTGCGTGCCGCCGATCGCAACCGCCTGGCGGAAGCGCATCAGTTCGGCCAGCATCTCGGCGCGGCGCACGACAGGCAGCAGCTTCTCGCGAGCGGCCTTGAGCTCCGGATTGGATTTCTTGATCGCGGTCGAGACGACAACCACTTCGGCATCGCCAAGGTTTTCCGCCTTGTGGCCGACGAAACACTCGATGCCCTTGTCGCGCAGCCGCTGCACATTGGCGCCGTCGGCCTGGTCGGAGCCCTGCACCTTGTAGCCGAGATTGTGCAGCACCTCGGCAATGCCGCTCATACCGATGCCGCCGATGCCGATGAAATGCACAAGGCCGATCGTCTGCGGCATCTTCATGCTTGCGTCCCCTTCCTGAAGTCCGAAACGGTTTTTTTCGACGCAATAGCCTCTGTCAGATCGGCGAGCAACCGCGCCGCGTTCGGTTTTCCGGCCGACCGGGCGGCCGCGGCCATGGCCGACAGCCGATCCGGGTCCTGAATCAGCCCGGCGACCAGCGTGGCGATGCGCTCGGGGGAAAGCGTGGATTGCGGATGCACCTCCGCCCCACCGGCCGCCGCAAGGGCGGCCGCATTCGCCGCCTGGTCGTGGTCGAGCGCGTGCGGATAGGGCACCAGCAGCGCCGGCCGGCCGATGACGGCGATCTCCGACACGGTCGAGGCGCCAGAGCGCGACATCACCAGGTGCGACGCCGCCATCCGCGCCGCCATGTCGGTGAAGAACGGCGACACCTGCGCCTCGACGCCCAGCGACGCATAGGCCGCCTTGACCCGCGCCACGTCCTCGGCGCGCGCCTGCTGTGTGATCATCAGCCGCTTGCGCTCGGCCTCCGGCAGAAGCCCGATTGCCGCGGGCACGGCGTCGGAGAAGAACTGCGCGCCCTGGCTCCCGCCGAACACCAGGAAGCGGAATGGCTCATCGCCGGTCGAAGCCACATAAGGCGTCTTTGCCGCCTCCAGGATCTGCGGCCTGACCGGATTGCCGGTGG
>NZ_RZOT01000294.1:0-7451 GCF_003999085.1 Mesorhizobium sp. M4A.F.Ca.ET.090.04.2.1 | reverse complement strand
GTCCAGGACCGTGGCGACGGTCGAGCCGGCGATGCTGCCTTTCGCATAGGCGGTGATCGCGGAATCGATGCCGGCATGATCGCTGGCGGCAAGAAAATGATGCGGGGAATCCGGCGACAGCGACCGCACGCCGCCGAGTTCTTCCCGCAGCCGCTGGAGGTCGGGCGATACGTCCAGCCCCGGTTCCGGGCGCGACACCGACACGCGCGCGCTCATCCGGATGTCGAGCGCGTCATGTGCATCGCGAAAGGCGATCGAAGTGACGTTGTTGCCAAAGAAATCGGAAAAGTCGGAGCGCTCGCCTGGAGCCGGCACGAAGGACAGCGAAGCCGCGACTACCCGCTGCACGCCGCCAATCGTCGGCGGCAGCACGCGCACCTGGTGCCGGCCGCCACCGGCCGCGGCATCATAGTCGTAGCTCAGATGAAGCCTGATGTCGTAGAGCATGCGCTATCCGAAAAAGGCCTTGGCGAGGCTGTTGTAGAGGCCGCCGATCTCATTGGCGAGATCGTCGATGACTTGCGCCGTCATGTCCGAGGGTTCCATGACGGCGATCGCCGTGTTGAGCTGAAGGATTTCCTTTGCCGCCGGCGACATGTGCCCTTCGCCGCCGCTCGAAGGCAGCATGCCGATCTCCGCCTTCAACCGCTCGAGCTGAAACAGGATGGAGCGCGGGTTGAGCGGGTCGAGCGCCAGGAGATCGATCACCGTGCGCCGGCCGGCCTGCACCGGGTACTGCCGGCGATGAGTCATGACGCTGTCGCCGATCTCCAGCATCATGTCGAGCGCGCCGTCGGGCGCGCCAGCCCTGGTCAGCCGGGCAAGCATGCGGGCGATCTGGATGCCGCGCTCCAGCCGCCGGCCGATTTCGAGAAAGCGCCAGCCGGTGAAGCGGTACATGTTCTCGTGCAGCAGGCCGGAGAAGCCGGCGAGCTTGCGCAGGATCACCGTCATCGCCCGGGTCGCGTCGTCGCCTGGCGCCACGGTCCTGGCGAACTGATGGATGGTCTTCGACAGGTCCTTCAGCGCCAGCCAGCCATCCGGCGAAAAACGGTCGCGAATCTGCCCGGCGCTGTAGACGGCGCTGTCTAGCGTGCCGATCAGGCCAAGCGGGATCGCCGTTTCGACGTCGATGCCGAACGGTTCGAGATAATCCCTGATATCGGCAAGCAGCGGCGTTTCAGGATCGGAGGTCTCAGCCAGCCGCACATGATAGGCGCGCAGCACGCGGGCCGTGTCTTCCGATCGCTCGATGTAGCGGCCGAGCCATGTCAGGTTCTCCGCCGCGCGGCTGGGCAGACTCCCAGGCATGGAGCGGGTGAAGCTGTCATGCTCCTGCGGCAGCAGTGTCTCGCGCTCGACCGGCCGGTCGCTGACCACCCAGACATCCGCCGCCTGGCCGCCGCGCTGCATGGCTATGGCTGTCGTGTCCTGCGAGAAGCCGACCCGGGCAAAACCGCCGGGCATCACCGTCCAGCCATCCGCCGTGCGCGCCAGATAGACGCGCAGGCTGGCCGGCCGCGGCTCCAGCCAGCCGCCGACATAGACGGGCGTTGTCGAAAGCGTCACTGCTTCCTGGCCGACGAAGTCGCCGCCGCTGCCCTTGATCCGCGCCACCAGTTCGGCCCGCTCGGCATCGGAGAGCATCGATCCCAGCCTGGTCGCATCGTCGTCCTCGAAGGCAAGCCGTGTCGACAGCGCCGGTCCGACCACCATGCGGTCGAAATTGGCAAGCACATGGTCGCGCTCGTTGTCCTGCCCGCACCACCAGGTGGCGACGCTCGGCAGCAGCAATTCTTCGCCGCGCAATTCCCTGGAAATCCTCGGCAGGAAGGATAGCAGCGCCCGCGTCTCCATCAGGCCCGAGCCCAGCGCATTGACGGCCGAGACCGTGCCGCTGCGGATCGCCTCGACCAGGCCGGGCGTGCCGATCTGAGAATCCGGCCTGAGTTCCAGCGGATCGGCGAAGGCGGCATCGAGCCGCCGCCACAGCACGCCGATCGGCTTCAACCCCGAGACGGTGCGCACCATCAGCTTGCCGCTGGAGACGGTCAGGTCCTCGCCTTCGAGCAGCATGATGCCGAGATAGCGCGCGATATAGGCGTGCTCGTAATAGGTCTCATTGAGCGGTCCCGGCGTCAGGATGGCGACGCGCCCGCCAGTGTCCTTGGCCATGCCGATCAGCGCGTCGCGAAAACGGCGGAAGAAGCCGGCGAGGCGATGGACATGCATCTCGCCATAGATGTCGGACAGCGCGCGCGTGGTGGCGACACGGTTCTCCAGCGCGAAGCCCGCGCCCGACGGCGCCTGCGTGCGGTCGCCCAGCACCCACCAGCGGCCGTCCGGACCGCGGCCAAGCTCGAAGGCCAGCATGTGGAGGAAATGGCCGCTGGCCGGCCTTGTGCCGGCGACGGGCCGCAAATATTCCGGGCTGGCGGCGATCAGGCTGGCCGGCAGGATGCCCTTTTGAATCAGCCGGTTCGGACCGTAGACGTCGGCCAGAATCTCCTCGAAAAGGTCGGCGCGCTGCACGAGGCCGGCGCTGATCGCGGCCCATTCCTTTTCCTCGATCAGCAGCGGGACATGCGCCAGGGGCCACTCGCGCTCATTGGCGCCCGCCTTGTCGTAGACGCGGTAATAGACGCCGGCGTCGCGCAGATACTGGTCGGCGCGGGCGAAGCGCTGGGCGAGCTTTTCAGGGCCAAGGTCCTCCAGCGCCTCGATGAAGGCGCGCCAGACCGGGCGCGGATTGCCCGAGGCGTCGACCATCTCGTCGACGACGCCGTCGATCGGCTGGTAGTGCTCCAGCAGACTGTGGCTCAGCGGCTTGCCGCCTATCTTCTTCTGATTCCCCTTCGCCATCGTCGATCAGAGTCTTGGAGGCCGCCTGAGGTCAAGGGTCATCGGGAAATCTTCAGAAGCTTCTTCGTTGTGGAGCACGTAACCCGCCGGTGTGTGGCCGCGTGGCTCGAAGCGGGCAAGCCGCCGCGCCTCCGCCTCGTTGCCATTGACCGGGAAGGTGTCGTAATTGCGCCCGCCGGGATGCGCGACATGGTAGACGCAGCCGCCCACCGCCCGGCCCGACCAGCGGTCGTAGATATCGAAGACCAGCGGCGTGTTGACCGGCAGCGCCGGATGCAGGCCCGAGGCTGGCTGCCAGGCCTTGAAGCGCACGCCCGCCACCGCAATCTCCCTGTTGTCCGTCACGTTCATCGGTACGACGCGGCCGTTGCAGACGACGGCGTGACGCTCCGGATTGAGGCCCTCCGTCTTCACCTGGAGCCGCTCGACGGAAGAATCGACGAAGCGCACGGTGCCGCCGATCGCGCCTTGCTCGCCCATCACGTGCCAAGGTTCCAGCGCCTGCCTGAGCTCCAGCTTGACGCCGGCATGCTGGACCTCGCCGCAGAAGGGAAAGCGGAATTCGAGCTGCGCGGCGAACCATTCCGGACGGAATTCGAAGCCGTTGAGCTTCAGGTCCTCCAGCACGTCGAGGAAATCCGCCCAGACATGGTGCGGCAGCATGAAGCGGTCGTGCAGCGAGGTGCCCCAGCGCACGAAGCGGCCATCGAGCGGGTTCTTCCACGCGCGGGCGATGATAGCGCGCACCAACAGTTGCTGCGCCAGGCTCATGCGCGCATTGGGGGGCATCTCGAAACCGCGGAACTCGACGAGGCCCAGCCGGCCGGTCGGGCCGTCGGGCGAGAACAATTTGTCGATGCAGATTTCGGAGCGGTGCGTGTTGCCGGTGACGTCGGTCAAGAGATTGCGGAACAGCCGATCGACCAGCCATGGCAACGGGGCCGCGCCCTTATCGGGATGCGGCACCTGCGCCATCGCGATTTCGAGTTCGTAGAGCGAGTCGTGGCGCGCCTCGTCGAAACGCGGCGCCTGGCTGGTCGGGCCGATGAACAGGCCCGAGAACAGGTAGGACAGCGACGGGTGGCGCTGCCATTGCAGCACCAGGCTCTTCAAGAGGTCGGGCCGGCGCAGGAACGGGCTGTCGTTCGGCGTCGCGCCGCCCACCACGACATGGTTGCCTCCGCCGGTGCCGGTATGGCGGCCGTCGATCATGAACTTGTCGGTGCCGAGTCGCGACTGCCGCGCCTCCTCGTAGATTGCCGTGGTCGTGGCAACGCATTCCTGCCAGTTGGCGGCGGGATGGATATTGACCTCGATGACGCCGGGATCGGGAGCAACGCGGATGACGTTGAGACGCGGATCGTGCGGCGGGCCGTAGCCCTCGATGTGCACCGGCAGTCCGATCGAGCGCGCGGCGTTCTCGGCCGCCGCGACCAGTTCGAGATAATCTTCCAGCGCCTCGACCGGCGGCATGAACACGCAGAGTCGGCCATCGCGCGGCTCGACGGTGAGCGCGGTGCGCACCGCGCCGCCGATCTCGGCGATCTGCTGTTCGACACGGTCCTGCTGGCCGACCACTGCGGTGAACGACACCGCCTGCTGGCGGCGCGCCATATCGTCGGCGCCTTCCAGTTCGGCCGGCGACGCTACCGGCAAAATGGCCGCGCGCTCCGGCAGCGGGCCACGCGGAACCGATGGGTCGACCGGCACGATGTAGGGGAATTGCGCCGGCGGCACATAGGGCAGAGTGCCAAGCGGCAAGCGATAGCCGACCGGCGAATCGCCGGGAACCAGGAACAACCGGCCACGCCTGGTCTTCCATTTCTCCGATCGCCAGCGCGGCCCCGCTGCCTGGCTGTTCCAGCGCTGCACCGGCAGCACATAGCCCGACGGTTTGGTCAGGCCGCGCTCGAACACCCGCGCCATGCGGCTGCGCTCTTCCGGGTCCTCCAGCTTGGAATTGGACGGATCGACATTGTCCGGCAGCTTGCCTTCCTTGAGCAGCCATTCGGCCGGATCCTCATAGGCCTCGCTGACCATCGCCTTGTCGATGCCGAGCTCGCCGGCGATCGCCGTCAGCAGGCTTTCGGCCTGCTGCGGCCCGATGTCCGTCTCGCTCCTTTCGCGCGCGATCAGGGACGGGTCGCGCCACACCGGCTCGCCATCGGTGCGCCAGTAGAGCGAGAAGGTCCAGCGCGGCAGGCTTTCGCCCGGATACCACTTGCCCTGGCCATAGTGGAGGAAGCCGCCCGGCGCGAAGCGTTCGCGCAGCCGGCGGATCAATGCATCAGCCTTCTCACGTTTGGTCGGGCCAACCGCCGCCGTGTTCCATTCCGCCGACTCGAAATCGTCGATCGACACGAAGGTCGGCTCGCCGCCCATGGTGAGGCGAACGTCGCCCGCGGTGAGCGCCGCGTCGACCTTGTTGCCCAGCGCGTCGAGCGCCTGCCAGCTTTCGTCCGAAAACGGCTTGGTGATGCGTGGATGCTCGGCGATGCGGTCGACCCGCATGTCGAAGCCGAAATCGACATTAGCGAAGCTCGCCATGCCGGAAATCGGCGCGGCGTTGCGGAAATGCGGAGTGGCGGCCAGCGGCACATGGCTCTCGCCGGTGAGCAGGCCCGAGGTCGGGTCGAAGCCGATCCAGCCGGCGCCCGGAATATAGACCTCGCACCAGGCATGCAGGTCGGTGAAGTCGACAGCGGTGCCGGGCGGCCCGTCCAGCGAGACGAGATCCGGCTTGAGCTGGATCAGGTAGCCGGAGACGAAGCGCGCGGCGATGCCGAGATTCCTCAGGATCTGCACCAGGAGCCAGCTGGTATCCCGGCACGAGCCCTTGGCCGCGGCCAGCGTCTCCTCCGGCGAAAAGACACCTGTCTCCATGCGCACGATGTAGGCGATCTCGCGTTGCAGTCGCGCGTTGAGGTCGACGAGGAAATTGACGGTGTTCCTCGGGCTGCGGTCGATCGTTCCGAGGAAAGCCGACAGCAGCGGCCCCGCCGGCTCCGGCGTCCGGTAGATGGCGAGGTCTTCCCTGATTTCTTCCGGATACTCGAACGGAAAATTCTCGGCCGATTCCTCGACGAAGAAATCGAACGGATTGTAGACCGTCATGTCGGCGACGAGATCGACCTCGATCTTGAGCTCGTTCACCGGCTCAGGGAAGACGAAGCGGGCGAGGAAGTTGCCGTAAGGGTCCTGCTGCAGGTTGACGAAGTGATTCTTCGGTTCGACCTTCAGCGAGTGGCTTAGCACCTTGGTGCGCGAATGCGGCGCCGGCTGCAGCCTGATCACCTGGGGCCCAAGCACGACCGGCCGGTCGTATTTGTAGTGGGTCAGGTGGTGGACAGCTGCCAGAATTGCCATGGTGCCCCGGGGTTCGGCGTTTCACTTCGCCGAACCCTGACACAAATGCAGGCCATTCTCCAAGCAGAGATGTTGCGCTGCACCTAATTTAAGCAGCGTTGCCGGCTTAGAAAAACGCCTGGATACCAGTCTGCGCCCGTCCGAGGATCAGCGCATGCACGTCATGCGTGCCTTCATAGGTGTTGACCGTCTCCAGGTTCTGCGCATGGCGCATGACGTGGTAGCCGATCTGGATGCCGTTGCCGCCGTGCATGTCGCGGGCCTGGCGGGCGATGTCGAGCGCCTTGCCGCAATTGTTGCGCTTGACGATCGAGATCATCTCCGGCGCCATCTTGCCTTCGTCCATGAGCCGCCCGACCCTGAGCGAGCCCTGCAGGCCCAGCGTGATCTCGGTCTGCATGTCGGCGAGCTTTTTTTGGAAGAGCTGCGTGCCGGCGAGCGGCTTGCCGAACTGCTTGCGGTCCAGGCCGTATTGCCGCGCCCGGTGCCAGCAATCCTCAGCGGCGCCCATCGCGCCCCAGGAGATACCGTAGCGCGCCCGGTTGAGACAGCCGAACGGCCCCTTGAGGCCCGAGACATTGGGCAGCAGCGCGTCTTCGCCGACCTCGACGCCATCCATCACCACCTCGCCGGTGATTGACGCGCGCAGCGACAGCTTGCCACCGATCTTCGGCGCCGACAGCCCCTTCATTCCCTTCTCCAGCACGAAACCGCGGATCTGGTTGTCGTGCGCCGCCGATTTCGCCCAGACGACGAAGACGTCGGCGATCGGGGCGTTGGAGATCCACATCTTCGAGCCGGAAAGCCTGTAGCCGCCCGCCGTCTTCTCGGCTCGCGTCTTCATGCCGCCCGGGTCGGAACCGGCATCCGGCTCGGTGAGGCCGAAGCAGCCGATCCATTCGCCGGAGGCGAGCTTCGGCAGGTACTTCTTGCGCTGCTCGTCCGAACCATAGGCATGGATCGGGTACATCACCAGCGACGACTGCACGCTCATCATCGAGCGGTAGCCGGAATCGATGCGCTCGACTTCCCGCGCCACCAGCCCATAGGTGACGTAGTTGGCGCCGAGCCCGCCATATTCCTCGGGAATGGTGATGCCGAGCAGGCCCGCCTCGCCCATCTCGCGGAAGATCGAGGGATCGGTCTTCTCGTCGAGATAGGCCTCCTCGATGCGAGGCGCGAGCTTGTCGGCGGCGAAAGCGGCGGCACCGTCGCGCACCATG
>NZ_RZOT01000293.1:0-7489 GCF_003999085.1 Mesorhizobium sp. M4A.F.Ca.ET.090.04.2.1 | reverse complement strand
CATGTAGGCCGAGGTCGCTTCCTCGGAATAGGCCGGATCGCGCTCGCCCTCATGCGCCAGCCTGTTGTCGCCGAACCAGATCGACAGAAGGTCGCGGTCGGCGGGCTCGCCGGCCTTGCCGACCGCCATGACGACACGCCCCCAATTGGCGTCCTCTCCGGCGACGGCCGTCTTGACCAGCGGCGAATTGGCGATCGACAGCGCGATGCGCTTGGCCGAACGGGCCGATTTGGCGCCGGTGACGGTGACTTCGACCTGCTTGCGCGCACCCTCGCCGTCGCGCACAACCTGCAGCGCCAGCGTTTTCAGTATTTTGCCGAGCGCGCGGCGGAACGCGCCGAGCCGAGCGTCCTTCGCGTCGGTGATTGCCGGCGCACCGCGCCTGGCCGCGGCACCCGTGGCGAACAAGAGCAGCGTGTCGCTGGTCGAGGTATCGCTGTCAACGGTCACCGCGTTGAAGGTCTTGGTCGTGCCGCGCGACAACAGATCCTGCAGCACCGGTGCGGCGATCGGCGCGTCGGTGGCGATAAAGGAGAGCATCGTCGCCATGTCTGGCGCGATCATGCCGGCGCCCTTGGCAATGCCGTTGATGGTTACGTCGGCGTCGCCGAGCTTCACCGTCGCCGTCGCCACCTTCGGATAGGTGTCCGTGGTCATGATGGCCTTGGCGGCCTCGGTCCACAGATCGGGCTTGCCATCCTTGACCAGCCCGGCGAGCAGATGGCTGAACCTGGCTGTGTCGAGCGGCTCGCCGATGACGCCGGTGGAGGCCAGGAACACTTCGCTCGTGGCGCATCCGGCCGCCTTGGCCGCCGCCTCGCCGGTCAGCGCGGTGGAAGCGCGGCCCTTCTTGCCGGTGAAGGCATTGGCGTTGCCGGAATTGACGACCAGCACGCGCGCCTTGCCGGCGCCCAGGTTCTGCCGGCAGAAATCGACTGGCGCCGACGGACATTTCGACTTGGTGAACACGCCGGCGACGGCGGTGCCCGGATCGAAGACCATGGCCAGAAGGTCGGTGCGGTTCTTGTACTTGATCCCCGCCTCGGCGGTGGCGATGCGCACGCCTTCGATGGCGGGCATTTTCGGATATTTCTTCGGCGCGAGCGGCGAAATCGTTGCGGACATGGGGACCTCGGGCGGCGGAAATCGCAAAGGGAAGGCCGGTTTGCCCGATACGGCGCGCCGACGCAAGGGGCGTCCTGGCCGTGCCTTCCAAGCTGGACCGCGGGCACGCAACCCGGAACGGGGCGTTTCGTTTGCACAGGCAACCCAATATGATTGGTGACGGACTCACCGGCCAAGGAGGATCAGGATGAGCATGACTCCCGGCCCCGGGCGCAAATCGATCGGCGCCAAGCGCAATCCCGAGAGCGCCGACGCCATTCTCGACGCCGCCGAGGCGGTGCTGGCGGAGGCCGGCTATTCAGGCTTTTCGATCGAGGCGGTGGCGCGCCGGGCGCGGGCCGGCAAGCCGACCATCTATCGCTGGTGGCCAAGCAAGGCCGCCCTGCTGCTCGACGTCTACCAGCGGCAGAAGCGGGTCAACGTCCCCGACACCGGCCGTCTGGAGGACGACCTAGTCGGCTTCCTGAAGAACCTGTTCGCGCACTGGCGCCTTACATCGTCGGGCAATGTGTTCAGATCGCTAATCGCCGAGGCGCAGTCGGATAGCCAGGCTGCCGCCGCCCTTGCCGGCTACGCGGCCGGACGCCGCGCCCACACCGGCCAGTTGATCGTGCGCGCCAAGGCGCGCGGCGAGGTCGCGCCCGACGTCGATGCCGAGATCGTCGCCGACCTGATCGCCTCCTATGCCTGGCGGCATCTGTTGACCAACCGTCTCGACGAGGACGAGGCCAGATTGCGCGCCGCCGTCCACTATCTGATTTCGGGCATTTCCAGCACTCGTTGACGGCTGGCTATGGCTGTCTGCCGCGGCAATTCCAGGAAAAGTGCGAAGCGGCGTTCCGTCCGGAATTGCGTCAAAACAAAGAGATAGAGCGGTTCAGCGTTTCCAGGAAAAGGTGAAACGCTCTGCGTGAAACAAAAAAGGGCGCCGGTCGGCGCCCTTTTCATGACTTCCATCTCGCCGGCTTACTTGCCGCTTTCGATCGTCTCGACCGCCTTCTTCAGGTTGGCGTCGGGAATCTCGACCTTGGCGTCGGCGCGCAGTTGCTTCACCAGCGCGAAATACTTGTCGCGGATGACCGCCTGCTTGGCCTGATCCTTGACCTCCTCGAAGGCAGGCGGCTGCTTGGCCCGCTTGTCCTCGAGCTTGATGACGTGCCAGCCGAACTGCGACTGCACCGGCTCCTTGGTGTATTTGCCCACTTCGAGCGCGAACGCTGCCTTGTCGAACTCCGGCACCATCTGTCCCGGTCCGAACCAGCCGAGATCGCCGCCATTGGACTTGCCGCTCGGATCGCTGGTGTGCTCGTTGGCAAGCTTCTGGAAGTCGGCGCCGCCGTCGAGCTGCTTGATGATCGCCTCGGCCTCTTCCTTGGTCTTCACGAGGATGTGACGGGCATGCACCTCGTTGACCGGTGGTGTGTTGGCGATCTCCTGGTCGTAGCGGGCGCGAATCTCGGCGTCGGTCACCTTGGCGACGACGCCCTTCTCGACCATCTCGCCATGCAGCGCCCGCTGCTGCAGGAAGGCCATGCGGCGTTGGAAGTCGGCATCCTTGTCGAGGCCGGTGGCGACCGCCTGGGCGGCCATGACACGGATCTCTATGGCCGCCGAAAGGGCGGCAGCGCGGCGCTGTTCCGGCGGCAGCTGCTGGAACTGCTGCGACAGCTCGCCTTCCGCAAGCCCAAGGTCCGCCTCGGTCAGCGGCTGGCCGTTGATCGTCGCGACCACGGTGTTCGGATCGACCGGCTTGGCGGCTGCGGCCGGGGCAGCCGGCTGGGCCGGGGCGGCTTCCTGCGCCATCACCGGCGACAGCGAAAGAGCCGACAGTCCGAATGCCAGGCCAAGGCTGGCGAGCGACGCGCGGCGGAACAATAAGGTCATCAAGATTAACTCCGGTGGGGATTGCTTGGGCTGAATGGCTTCAGATCGGCCAGATCGTGGCGGAATTTGGCGCGGTCCGCAGGACCAGCGCGGCGTTGACATCGTTTGAGCCCCCTCTTATCTGTCCAACGACTTTGCGTCCAGAACCGTTTTCCGGACGCTTTTTGCGTTTGTCCGCGTTTCACGCGGATTTGATGGGGCCGCCCGGTGCCTGTCGCAACGAATAAGAATGCTATCGAAAGGGCCATTGGATGGTCAGTCTCGGCGGTCTCGCCCGTAAGGTTTTCGGCTCCTCCAACGATCGCCGGGTGAAGGCGACCCGGCCGCGGGTCGAGGCCATCAACGCAATGGAAAACGAGATGCGGGCGCTTTCCGACGCCGAGCTGCGCGGCCGCACGGAAAAGTTCCGCCAGGATATCGCCAACGGCGCCTCGCTCGATGATCTCCTGATCCCGGCCTTCGCCACCGTGCGCGAGGCCGCGCGCCGCGTGCTCGGCCTGCGTCCCTTCGACGTGCAGCTGATCGGCGGCATGGTGCTGCACAATGGCGGCATCGCCGAGATGCGCACCGGTGAAGGCAAGACCCTGGTCGGCACGCTGCCCGTCTATCTCAATGCGCTCGCCGGCAAGGGCGTCCACGTCGTCACCGTCAACGACTACCTCGCCACCCGCGACTCCGAATGGATGGGTCGCATCTACAAGTTCCTCGGCCTCACCGTCGGCGTCATCGTCCACGGCCTCTCCGACGAGGAGCGTCGCACCGCCTACGCCGCCGACGTCACCTACGCCACCAACAACGAGCTCGGCTTCGACTATCTGCGCGACAACATGAAATATGAGCGCGCGCAGATGGTGCAGCGCGGTCACAGCTACGCCATTGTCGACGAAGTCGATTCCATCCTGGTCGACGAGGCGCGCACGCCGCTGATCATCTCCGGTCCGCTCGAGGACCGTTCGGAGATGTACAACACCATCGACGCCTTCATGCTCAAGCTCGACCCGGCCGACTACGAGATCGACGAGAAGCAGAAGACCTCGATCTTCACCGAGGAAGGCACCGAGAAGCTCGAGAACATGCTGCGCGACGCAGGCCTTCTGAAGGGCGAGTCGCTTTACGACGTCGAGAACGTCGCCATCGTCCACCATGTCAACAATGCGCTCAAGGCGCATCGGCTGTTCCAGCGCGACAAGGACTATATCGTTCGCAACGGCGAGATCGTCATCATCGACGAATTCACCGGCCGCATGATGCCCGGCCGCCGCTATTCGGAAGGCCTGCACCAGGCGCTCGAGGCCAAGGAGCACGTGGCGATCCAGCCTGAGAACCAGACGCTGGCCTCCGTCACCTTCCAGAATTATTTCCGCCTCTACGACAAGCTCGCCGGCATGACCGGCACGGCGCTGACCGAGGCCGAGGAGTTCGCCAACATCTACAATCTCGAGGTCACCGAGATCCCGACCAACCTGCCGGTCGTGCGCAAGGATGAGGACGACGAGGTCTACCGGACCGTCGACGAGAAGTACAAGGCGATCGTCAGGGAGATCAAGGACGCGCGCGACAAGGGCCAGCCGATCCTGGTCGGCACCACTTCGATCGAGAAATCCGAGCAACTGGCCGAGCGCCTGCGCAAGGACGGCTTCAAGCATTTCGAAGTGCTGAATGCCCGCCACCACGAGCGCGAGGCCGCCATTGTCGCCCAGGCCGGCAAGCCGGGCGCCATCACCATCGCTACCAACATGGCCGGCCGCGGCACCGACATCCAGCTCGGCGGCAACGCCGAGATGCGCATCGCCGAAGAACTCGGTGACCTGCCGGAAGGTCCGGAGCGCGAAGCCAAGGAAAAGGCAATCCGCGACGACGTCGCCCGCCTGAAGGAAAAGGCGCTCGCCGCCGGCGGTCTCTACGTGCTCGCCACCGAGCGCCATGAATCGCGCCGCATCGACAATCAGCTGCGCGGCCGCTCCGGCCGCCAGGGCGACCCCGGCCGCTCGAAGTTCTTCCTGTCGCTGCAGGACGACCTGATGCGCATCTTCGGATCCGAGCGCATGGACGGCATGCTGCAGAAGCTCGGCCTCAAGGAAGACGAGGCGATCATCCATCCCTGGATCAACAAGGCGCTGGAAAAGGCGCAGAAGAAGGTCGAGGCGCGCAACTTCGACATCCGCAAGAACCTGTTGAAGTATGACGACGTCTCCAATGACCAGCGCAAGGTGGTGTTCGAGCAGCGCATCGAGCTTATGGACGGCAAAGGCCTGTCGGAGACGGTCGCCGAGATGCGCGACGGCGTCATCGAAGAGATCGTCGCCAAGAACATTCCCGAAAATGCCTATGCCGAGCAGTGGAATGTCGCCGGGCTCAAGGCCGAGGTGGCCGAATTCCTCAACCTCGACCTGCCGGTCGAGGAGTGGGCCAAGGAAGAAGGCATCGCCGAGGACGACATCCGCGAGCGCATCACCGCAGCCGCGGAGGCCGCAGCCAAGGAACGCGCCGAGCGTTTCGGCCCCGACGTGATGAGCTATGTCGAACGCTCGGTAGTGCTGCAGACCCTGGACCACCTCTGGCGCGAGCACATCGTCAATCTCGACCATCTGCGCTCGGTCGTCGGCTTCCGCGGCTATGCCCAGCGCGATCCGCTGCAGGAATACAAGGGCGAGGCCTTCGAGCTGTTCCAGGGCATGCTCGGCAATCTGCGCCAGGCTGTCACCGCGCAGCTGATGCGCGTTGAGCTGGTCCGCCAGGCCGCTGAAGCGCCGCCGCCCGAGGCCCCCGACATGTTCGGCAGCCACATCGACGGCACCACCGGCGAGGACGACTTCCAGGGCGGCGAGACGGCGCTCCTGGTGCGCCAGGAATCCAATGCGATCGTCGCGCCGGAGAACCGCGATCCGCGGAACCCGGCGACCTGGGGCAAGATCGGCCGCAACGAGGCCTGCCCCTGCGGCTCCGGCAAGAAATACAAGCACTGCCACGGCGCGTTTGCTTGAGCGACACCTCTTCCTTCTCGCCGTTCACGGCGAGAAGGTGGCTCGAACGGCCGGATGAGGGGCGGCGCCGGCGTTTGAGGCCTGCCATCTCCTCAGCCCACTCCTGCAAACCAATCCGCTTCGCGGCAGCGCGATGCTTAGAAGGGCTGCGCCGCCCCTCATTCGCCTGCCGGCGCCTTCGCCCCGTATAGTGACAGGGAGAAGGAAAGCTCCCCACCCAACCGTTTCTTAATGTGTTTTCGCTAGATCGAAACGCAGGAAAGAGGCGGAAAACGGAGAATAATCGGGGTGCGCTTTTCCGCGGCGACGACTGCCGGGCGGTTATTGCCGCAGCGCTGGGCGCTGCGCGTGAACCCGTTGCTTGGCCGCATCGATGCCGTGCTGTTCACCGCCGACGAGCGCGGCGAGGCCGGCCGCATGTCGCTCATCGCCTTCGCCATCCGCATTATCAGCGCCGTCATCGCTTTCGTCAGCCAGGTGCTGATGGCGCGCTGGATGGGCTCGTTCGAATACGGCATCTTCGTGCTGGTCTGGGTGACGATGGTGATCGTCGGCAACCTCGCCTGCCTCGGCTTCCACACCTCCGTCATCCGCTTCATCCCCGAATATCGCGAGCGCGGCCTGCTCGCCGAACTGCGCGGCATCGTCGTGGCGAGCCGGCTGTTCGTGCTGGTTGCCTCGACGGCCATTGCCGGCCTCGGCGCGCTGGGCGTCTGGCTGTTCTCGCCCTGGATCGAGAACTACTATGTCGTGCCCTTCATCCTCGGCGTCGTCTGCCTGCCGATGATCGCGCTGGGCGATCTCCTGCAAGGGCTGGCGCGGGCGAATTCATGGGCGCTGTTCGCGCTGTCGCCGACCTATCTGGTGCGGCCGGTGCTGATCCTGGTGTTCATGGCGCTGATGCTGGCGGCGGGCTACGCGCCCGATGCCAGGACCGCGATCTTCGCCTCGATCGCCGCCAGCTATGCCACCACGATCGGCCAGTTCATGGGCGTCACCGCGCGCATCGACCGCAAGCTCGTGCCCGGTCCGATGAAGGTGCATTTCACGCGATGGTTCATGGTCTCGCTGCCGATCTTCCTGGTCGAGAGCTTCTTCTTCCTGCTGACCAACGCCGACGTGCTGATGGTCGGCGCCTATCTCGATCCGGATGACGTCGCCGTCTATTTCGCTACCGTGAAGACGCTGGCGCTGGTGCATTTCGTCTATTTCGCCGTCAAGGCCGGCGTCGCCCAGCGCTATGCCCAGTTCACCCATGGCGAGCCGGATCGGCTTGCCGCCTTCGCCCGTGAGACGGTGTCGTGGACCTTCTGGCCCTCGCTGCTGATGGCGCTGCTGGTGCTGGCGCTGGGACAGCCGATGCTGGTTCTGTTCGGCCCCGAATTCACCGCCGGCTACCCGCTGCTGTTCCTGCTCGTCTTTGGCGTCGTGGCGCGCGCCGCCGTCGGCCCGTGCGAGAGCCTGCTCACCATGAGCGGCAACCAGAACATCTGCGC
>NZ_RZOT01000292.1:0-7494 GCF_003999085.1 Mesorhizobium sp. M4A.F.Ca.ET.090.04.2.1 | reverse complement strand
GCGCTCGATGCTGCAGCACTCCTACCGCTATCCTGCGCCGCGCGAGACGGTGGAATTCGCGCTCACCGGCATGACCAGGATGCGCGGCGAGCTCACCCAGGCGCAGGACAAGCGCATTGCCGGGCTCGGCATCGCCATGCCGTTCGAATTGTGGAACTGGGCCGACACCGCCGGCGCGCCGCGCGAGATCATGGACGAATGGCGCCACCGCGACATCCGTTCCGACATCCAGGCGCAGTGCGACTTTCCGGTCTACCTGCAGAACGACGCCACCTCGGCCTGTGGCGCCGAGCTTGTCTTCGGCCAGGCCGGTGCTGCGCGCGACTTCGTCTATTTCTACATCGGCGCCTTCGCCGGCGGCGGCATCGTGCTCAACGGCCGGCTGTTCGGCGGGCCGACCGGCAATGCCGGCGCGCTGGGCTCGATGCCGGTGCCGGGACCGGACGGCAAGCCGACCCAGCTCATCGACGTGGCGTCGATCGCCATGCTGGAGAAGGCGCTCAACGCGCGCGGCGTCGAGGCCTCGCATCTGTGGACGTCGCCCGAGGACTGGGGCGACATCGGTCCCGAGCTCGACATATGGATCGCCGGCGCCGCGCAGGCGCTGGCCTACGCCATCGTCGCGGCCTCCTCGGTCATCGATTTCGAGGCGGCGGTGATCGACGGCTGGATGCCGCTGTCGGTGCGCGGCCGTCTCGTCGATGCGGTGAGAGTGGCCGTCGGCACGATCGACGGCGAAGGCCTGAAGTTGCCGGCGGTGCGCGAAGGAACCGTCGGCATCCACGCGCGGGCACTTGGCGGCGCCAGCCTGCCCCTGTCCGAGCGCTTCCTGATCGGCTCGACCACCATTTCCAGGAGCCCCTGAATGCTGATCGGCATCCCGTCGCTGCTTGGCCCGGAGCTTCTGGCGACGCTGCGCGCCATGGGCCATGGCGACGAAATCGCGCTTGTCGACGGCAACTACCCGGCCGAGCAGCAGGCGCATCGGTTGATCCGCGCCGACGGCCATCATCTGGTCCCCGTGCTCGACGCCATTCTGAGCGTGCTGCCGGTGGACGACGCCGTGCCAGAGGCGCTGTTTCGCGCCTCGGTCAAGGGCGACCCGGCGCTTGCCGATCCGGTCCACCATGAGATGGAAGCGGTCTGCGCCAGGCGCGCGCCCGGCCACAAGGTGGTTGCGCTGGCCGGCGCCGACTTCTATGCCCGGGTCAAGGCCGCGCACGCCATCGTCGCCACCAGCGAGCCCCGTCTCTATGCCAACATCATCATCCGCAAAGGCGTGATCTATCCGCCGGAAAGCCAGACATCATGATCCTCTGCTGCGGCGAAGCCTTGATCGACATGCTGCCGCGCACGACGACCGAGGGCGAGCCGGCCTTCGCGCCCTATGTCGGCGGCGCGGTTTTCAACACGGCGATCGCGCTCGGGCGGCTCGGCGCGCCGGCCGGCTTCTTTTCCGGCCTGTCGTCGGACCTGTTCGGCGGCCAGTTCCGCGAAGCGCTCGGGGCAAGCAAGGTCAGCTCCACCTATGCCCACACCTCGCCAAGGCCGACGACGCTCGCCTTCGTGCGGCTCACCAACGGCCAGGCGACCTACACCTTCTACGACGAGAACACCGCCGGACGCATGCTCACCATCGAGGATCTGCCGAGCCTCGGCGCCGAGATCGAGGCGATGCTGTTCGGCGCCATCAGCCTGATCTCCGAGCCCGCGGGATCGGCCTATGAGGAGTTCATGCGGCGCGAGCACAACAGTCGCGTCATGATGCTCGACCCCAACATCCGGCCGAACTTCATCCCCGACAAGGCAAAGCACCTGCGGCGCATCCGCGAGATGATGGCGATGGCCGACATCGTGAAACTGTCGGACGAGGACCTCAACTGGTTCGACGAAGCCGGCTCGCATGAGGACGTCATCCGCAACTGGCTGGATCGCGGACCGAAGCTGATCGTCGTCACCCATGGCAGCGAGGGCGCGGTCGGCTACAGCAAGAGCCACAAGGTCACGGTGACGCCGCAGAAGGTGGCGGTGGTCGACACGGTCGGCGCCGGCGACACGTTCAATGCCGGCATCCTCGCCTCGCTGCACGAACAGGGCCTGCTCACCAAGGCGGCGATCGGCGACCTGTCGGAAGACGCGATCCGCCAGGCGCTGACGCTCGGCGCCAAGGCGGCGGCGGTGACGGTGTCGCGCGCCGGCGCCAATCCGCCCTGGCGCCATGAAATCGCCTGATCGGCCGTCCATCCGGCGGCAAAGCCGCCCAGCCGGCTGATCACTTTATGTTTCCACCGGCCGAAAAGGCGCGAGAAAAGGCGCTGATTGCACCCTGCAAAGGCCGGATTTCCGGCACCTTGCGGAGAAGCAGGAGAGATCGGGGGTAACAGGCTGCGACATCCCGACAGGTCGCCATGCCCCCGGGCTGGCTTTCTCGGATTGTCCAAGTCTGGTACCAGCGGCGGTTAAGTTGTTGTTTCTGTGCGCGTCATGCCCCCGCCGCTTGCCCTTGTCGACACGCACCAACCCCTTGAGGCAGACATGCAGTTCATCGATCTCGGCGCGCAGCGCGAACGTATCCGCGACCGGTTGAAGGCCGCGATCGACCGCGTCGTCGACGAAGGCCGTTATATCCTCGGGCCTCAGGTCACCGAATTCGAGAACAAACTCGCGGCCTATGTCGGCACCAAGCATGTCGTGGCCTGCGCCAACGGCACCGACGCGCTGCTGCTGCCGCTGTTTGCGGCCGGCATCGGCCCGGGCGATGCGGTGTTCGTGCCGAGCTTTACCTTCGCGGCGACGGCCGAAGTTGTGGCGCTCGCCAAGGCCGAGCCGGTATTCGTCGATGTCGATCCCGACACCTACAACATCGACATCGCCAGCCTCGAGGCGGCGATCGCGATGATCAGGAAGGAAGGCAGGCTGAAGCCGAAGGCGATCATACCGGTCGACCTGTTCGGGCTCGCCGCAGACTACGAAGCGATCATGGCGATCGCCAAGCGCGAGGACCTGCTGGTGATCGAGGATGCCGCCCAGTCGATCGGCGGCTCAGCCGACGGCAAGTTCTGCGGTTCCTTCGGCCATGTCGGCTCGACCAGCTTCTATCCGGCGAAGCCGCTCGGCTGCTACGGCGACGGCGGCGCGATGTTCACCAATGACGATGCGATGGCCGACAAGCTCAGATCCTTCGCCTTCCACGGCAAGGGCGAAACGCAGTACGACAACATCCGCGTCGGCATCAATTCGCGTCTCGACACGCTGCAGGCGGCGATCCTGATCGAGAAGCTCGCCCTCCTCGAGGACGAGATGGTTGCCCGGCAGGTGGTGGCGCAGCGCTACGCCGAGGGTCTCGGCGATATCCTCAAGGCCTCGCGCAATCTGGACCACGGCCGCTCGGCCTGGGCGCAATACGCCATCGAGACGCCGAAGCGCGACGGGCTGAAGGCGCATCTGACGGAGAAGGGCATCCCTTCCGTCATCTATTATGTGAAGCCGCTGCACGTGCAGCTTGCCTATCGCGACTATCCGCGCACGCCGACCGGCCTCGCCGTTTCGGAAGAGCTGCCGAAGCATATCCTGTGCCTGCCGATGCACCCCTATCTCAGCGAAGCCGACCAGGACCGTATCATCGAGACGATTCGTAACTATATCGGCTCGAACTCGGCGCACGTCGCGGCGGCGTAGCCGTGCCCTCGGACGGGGAACACAGCAGAGCAGAATTCTTAACCGTTGCAATGCCTTAACGTCACGGCATGGATCCCAGGGTCTGCGCCACGTGGCTTCGCTCCAGGATGACGAAGCGATAGCTGGCCGTCAGTTGCAAGCGTTTAAGCTGCGCCCGCGCTTTTCCCGCTGGCAATGAAATGCGGGTTGGCGAAATCCGCGTCCGTGGCCTGGTCGCGCTTGCCGTAAGCGAGCGGCTTGCCGTCCAGCGTGCGCGTCATGCCGCCGGCGGCCCGCAGCACCGCGTCACCGGCGGCGGTGTCCCATTCCATGGTGCGGCCGAAGCGTGGATAGACGTCCGCCTCGGCGGCGGCGACGAGGCAGAATTTCAGCGACGAGCCGACCGAAACGATCTCGGCGGCGCCAAGGTCGCGGATGAAGGCATCGGTTTCCGGCGTGTTGTGTGAGCGGCTGGCGACCACGGCGAGCGGCATCCCCCCTGTCCGCACGGCGATCGGACGGCGGCCGGTGATGCGAAAATTGGCATCGACCTCGATCGCTTCCGCCCTGCCCGGCCGGCCCGAGAAGAAACGCCCCGTGCAGGGCGCGAAGACGACACCGATCTCCGGCACGCCGTGGCGGACCAGCGCGATGTTGACGGTGAAATCGGTGCGGCGGTTGACGAATTCCTTGGTGCCGTCGAGCGGATCGATCAGCAAGAAGGCGTCGTCGAGATCGGGCGTCGCAACGCCCGCCGCGACTTCTTCCTCGGCCACGCAAGGGATGTCGGGATAGGCGGCGCGCAGACCGGCGAGGATGATCTTCTCGCTCTCGCGGTCGGCTTCCGTCACCGGCGTGCTGTCCGATTTCGTGTCGACGGCGCAGCCTGCGTGGAAGACGCGCATCACCTCGCGCCCGGCATCCAGCGCCAGGCGCTCGAACACGCCGAGCATGGCCTCGTCGTCAGATGCCGCCGCCGCTGTCATATTGGTCTTCGGCAATGTCGCGCTCGTTCAGCCAGAGTTCCAGGGCCTCTACCATCTCCTCGGCCGTTTTGCCGAGCGTCTTCAGATGGATTTCGGGATTCTCCGGAGCTTCATAGGGTGAATCGACGCCGGTGAAATTCTTGATCTCGCCGCTCAGCGCGCGCGCATAGAGGCCCTTCGGATCGCGCCTGGCGCATTCCTCGAACGGCGTGTCGACGAACACCTCGACGAACTCGCCATCCGCCATCAGCTCGCGCGCCACGCGCCGCTCGGCGGCGAAGGGCGAGATGAAGGAGACGATGACGATCAGGCCGGCATCGGCCATAAGCCGGGCGACCTCGGCAACGCGGCGGATGTTCTCGACGCGATCGGCGTCGGTGAAGCCGAGGTCGCGGTTGAGGCCGTGGCGGACATTGTCGCCGTCGAGGATGTAGGTGTGGCGCCCCGAGGCGAACAGCTTCTTCTCGAACAGATTGGCGATGGTCGACTTGCCGGAGCCGGAGAGCCCGGTGAACCAGAACACGGCCGGCCGCTGGTTCTTCAGGTCGGACCGGCCGCGCTTGCCGACATCGAGCGACTGCCAATGGATGTTTTCGGCGCGGCGCAGCGAATGCAGGATCATGCCGGCGCCGACCGTGGCATTGCTGATGCGGTCGATCAGGATGAAGGCGCCGGTGGTGCGGTTCTCGGCGAAATTGTCGAAGGCGATCGGCGAGCGCGTCGAGAGATTGCAGATGCCGACCTCGTTCATCTCCAGCGACTTCGCCGCCTCGTGGGCGAAGTCGTTGACGTTGACGCGGTACTTCAGCTCGGTGACGGTGGCGCTCACCTGGTCGGTTTCGGTGCGCAGGATGTAGGAGCGGCCGGGCAGCAGCGCATGCTCGTCGAACCAGACGATGTTGGCGGCGAACTGGTCGGCGACCTGCGGCCGCGACGCCGGCGCGACCAGAATGTTGCCGCGCGACACCTCGACCTCGTCGTCGAGGACGAGCGTGATCGCCTGGCCGGCAACCGCTTGGGCAAGGTCGCCGCCATGGGCGACGATGCGCTTGACGCGGGACGACTTGCCGGACTTGGCGACGACGACCTCGTCGCCCTGCGAAACCGACCCGGACGCGATGGTGCCGGCAAAGCCGCGGAAATCGAGATTGGGGCGATTCACATACTGCACCGGGAAGCGGAACGGCAGTTCGACCACTGCCTCGTCGACCGATACGGTTTCCAGATGCTCGATCAGCGTTGGCCCCGAATACCACGGCATGTTGCCGGAGCGGCTGGAGACATTGTCGCCGTAGCGGGCCGACATCGGGATCGGCACGATCGTCTGGAAGCCGAGGCTTTGCGAAAACTGGCTGTAATCCTCGACGATCCTGTCGAACACCGCCTGGTCGAAATCGACGAGGTCGATCTTGTTGACGGCCAGCACAATGTGGCGAATGCCGAGCAGCGAGGCGATGATCGAATGGCGCCTGGTCTGGCGCAGCACGCCCTGGCGCGCGTCGATCAGCACGATGGCGAGATCGGCGGTCGAGGCGCCGGTCGCCATGTTGCGCGTGTACTGCTCGTGGCCGGGCGTGTCGGCGACGATGAACTTGCGCTTCGGCGTGGCGAAGAAGCGGTAGGCGACGTCGATGGTGATGCCCTGCTCGCGCTCGGCTTCGAGCCCGTCGACCAGGAGCGCGAAGTCGATGTCGTCGCCGGTTGTGCCGTGCTTGCGCGAATCGCGCTCCAGCGCGGCAAGCTGGTCTTCGAAGATCTGCTTGGTGTCCGACAGCAGACGCCCAATCAGCGTCGACTTGCCGTCGTCGACCGAGCCGCAAGTGAGGAAGCGCAGCAGCGACTTCTTCTCCTGCGCGGCCATGTATTCGCGGATCGAGTCGGTGGGGGCGAGGCTTTTGGCCATGATGTGGCGCATGCTCAGAAATACCCCTCGCGCTTCTTCTTTTCCATCGAGCCGGCTTCGTCGCGGTCGATGAGGCGGCCCTGGCGCTCCGAGGTGCGCGCCGTCAGCATCTCGCCGACGATGGCCTCCAGCGTGTCGGCATCGGACTCGATAGCGCCGGTCAGCGGATAGCAGCCAAGCGTGCGGAAGCGCACCATCCGGTTCTCGACCGCTTCGTCCGGACGCAACTGCATGCGGTCGTCGTCCTTGAGGATCAGCATGCCGTCGCGTTCGACGACCGGCCGTTCCTTGGCGAAATAGAGCGGCACAATCGGGATGTCTTCCTGCAGGATGTACTGCCAGATATCGAGCTCGGTCCAGTTGGACAACGGAAAGACGCGGATCGACTCGCCGGCGGCGATGCGGGTGTTGAAGATCTTCCACATTTCCGGCCGCTGGTTCTTCGGGTCCCAGGCGTGCTGGGCGTTGCGGAAGGAAAAGATCCGTTCCTTGGCGCGCGACTTCTCCTCGTCGCGGCGGGGGCCGCCGAAGGCGGCGTCGAAGCCGTATTTGTCGAGCGCCTGGCGCAACGCCACCGTCTTCATCACATGGGTATGGGTGTTCGAGCCATGGTCGAACGGGTTGATGTTGTCGCGCACGCCGTCCTCGTTGACATGCACCAGGAGGTCGAAGCCCAGCTTCTGCGCCATCTGGTCGCGAAAGGCGATCATCTCGCGGAACTTCCAGGTGGTGTCGACGTGCAGGAAGGGAAAAGGCGGCTTGGCCGGGAAAAAGGCCTTCATCGCCAGGTGCATCAGCACGGAAGAATCCTTGCCGACCGAATAGAGCATGACGGGCTTGGAGAAGGAGGCCGCCACCTCGCGGAAGATGTGGATGGATTCGGCCTCGAGCCGCTGCAGGTGCGTAAGTGCGATATTCATGGACTGTGAGCGTTCTCTCGTGCCATCC
>NZ_RZOT01000291.1:0-7564 GCF_003999085.1 Mesorhizobium sp. M4A.F.Ca.ET.090.04.2.1 | reverse complement strand
CTCTTGGAGTGATGCCCCCGAAACGCGGCGGGCATGTGACGCGAATGCCAAACGGCTCATCCGCGGCAACTGCTGTATATAGGAACAAAACCAGAAAGGACAGGCATTTGTTCAACACGAAACAGTGTGTCACGCTAAAGTGAACAACGCCAGTCAGGTTTTTTTGATGGTTGCTTTGAAGCGGGTCGATGGTCGGTTTGAAGCGGATCGATGGCGGGCTCAGAGCTTGCGAAAGCCGCCGACGAGTGCCTCCATGTCCCTCGGTATCGGCGCTTCGAACCTCATCGCTAGATGGGTAGCCGGGTGCTGGAATTCAAGGAGCCAGGC
Source organism: Mesorhizobium sp. M4A.F.Ca.ET.090.04.2.1 (assembly GCF_003999085.1). Classification (NCBI taxonomy): domain Bacteria; kingdom Pseudomonadati; phylum Pseudomonadota; class Alphaproteobacteria; order Hyphomicrobiales; family Phyllobacteriaceae; genus Mesorhizobium; species Mesorhizobium sp. M4A.F.Ca.ET.090.04.2.1. The sequence goes on along the minus strand of NZ_RZOT01000291.1, from coordinate 7,237 downwards.
GTGCAAGGCTTGCCTGGCAAATGCGTTGACTTCGCCTTTCAGCGGTTCGGGCAGCCGGTTGGCCTTGGTGCGGAAGGCCTGGCCGTAATCGGGATCGCCGACCACGGGATGGCCGATATGGGCCATGTGGACGCGGATCTGGTGGGTGCGGCCGGTCTCCAGCCGGCATTCGACCAGACTTGCCGTTGCGAATTCCTTCTGCCGCTCGCCGAAGCGCTCGATCACGGCAAAATGCGTGACGGCGTGGCGAGCGTCGTCGCGGCCTTCCGGCACCACGGCGCGGCGCACGCGGTCGGCGGCGCGGCCGAGCGGCGCGTCGACCGTTCCGGTCGGCCTCGACGGAATGCCCCATACGAGCGCGAGATAGGCGCGTTCGAGGTCGCCGGTGCGACCATGATCGGCAAACGCCTCCGACAGCGCCTTGTGGGCACGGTCGGTCTTGGCGACGACCATGACGCCACTGGTCTCCTTGTCAAGACGATGAACGATGCCCGGCCGCTTGACGCCGCCAATGCCGGACAGGCTGTCGCCGCAATGGTGGATGAGCGCATTGACCAGCGTGCCGGTCCAGTTGCCGGCGCCGGGATGGACGACCAGTCCCGCCGGCTTGTTGATGACGATAAGCTCATCGTCCTCATAGAGGATGTCGAGGGCGATCGCCTCGCCCCGCGGCTCCGCCGGTTCAGGCTCCGGCATCTCCACCGAGACGCGCTCGCCGGCGGCCATCCTGCGCTTGGCCTCCTCGGCGACCTTGCCGCCGATCCTGACCGCGCCCTGCCTGATCAGCATCTGCACCCGGCTGCGCGAGATGTCCCGGCCGAGCCGGCCGGCCAGCCATTGGTCGAGGCGCTGGCCGGCGGCATCCGGGCCGGCCTCCAGCATGACCGATCCGCCGGCTGTCAAATCACTGCCTGTCAAACGATCCTCTATTAATCTGGAGGCCTCTTCGCTATGAGCGCTCATCGAAAACCGTTCTGGAACCCAATTCCATGGCCAGGCCAATTGCCGAGGAAGACGAAGAAAAGCCGCTCGACGCCGAAGTCGAGAAGGTGCGCGGCAAACTCATCCGCTTCATGGCCGTCAATCTCGGGCTGCTGTTCCTTGCCCTTATGGTGGTGATCGCGGCGCTTGTCTACAAAGCGCGCAACGCGCCGCCTGCCAGCGCCCCGGTTGCCAGCGATATCCAGGTGCCGGCCGGCGAACCGCTTAGCGCCGACATCGTGCTGCCGGTCGGCGCCAAGGTGATCAGCCAGTCGCTGTCCGGCAACCGCATCGCGATCGATGCCGAGCTTGCCGACGGCAGCCGCGCCATCTTCGTCTACGACATCGCCGAGCGTCGCGTGATAGGCCAGTTTGCGATCCGCAACAAATGAGCGGCTTCGCCGACAAGCGCTGCATCGCTACCGTGGCGCTCGTCGTCGGGAACTATGACGAGGCGATTGACTGGTATGTCGAGCGGCTGGGCTTCGCGCTTGCCGAGGACGTCGATCTCGGCGGCGGTAAGCGCTGGGTGATCGTAACGCCGGCGAACGCAAACGGCGCGCGGCTGCTGCTTGCCGAAGCAGCGGACGAGACGCAGGCGAGCCGCATCGGCAACCAGACCGGTGGCCGGGTCTTTCTCTTCCTCGAAACCGACGACTTCGCCCGCGACCATGTGGCGATGCTGGCCGGCGGCGTCGAGTTCCGCGAGGCGCCGCGCTTCGAGGCCTACGGCACGGTGGCGGTTTTTGCCGATCTCTACGGCAATCTCTGGGACCTGATCGAGCCGAAACGACGGGGCTGAGCCCAGCAGTTTTGGAATATCGGCGAACTCTCCGAAGCCCAGTTGCTTTTTCCTGGCCGCCAGCCTATATCGCCGGTTCTTGAGCGCGCCCATCGTCTAGCGGTCAGGACACCGCCCTCTCACGGCGGGAACAGGGGTTCGATTCCCCTTGGGCGTACCAAGTCTCTCCAGCACATTTTTCCATTCCAGGATACGCCCCCGGATTCCGCGCGACGTTAGCAGCGCTTCGGCGCTTCTGGCGCAACGCCGCCGATTGAATTAGCATCCTGTCATTACCTTGCGCCAAAGGCGCAGGGCGGCGCCTTGGGGAGCGCCGGCGGTAAATGCCGATCCGAACTGGCCCGACAGAGGCGAGGATCGCAGGGAGGGAGACCGATGCAGAAACTGCAATCGCAGGGCGTCCATCACATCACGCTGGTCGGCGCCGGGCGCCAGACGTCGATCGATTTCTGGGAAGGCGTGCTCGGCATGCCCTTCGTCTTCGAACAGCCCAATCTCGACAAGGCGAGCGAGAGCCATCTCTATTTCGATCCGGGCGACGGAAGGCTGATTACCGTCTTCACCGATGAGAGCCGCACGGCGGTGCCCAGGCGTACGCCCACCGATACGGGCTGCGTCCACCACATCGCGTTTGCGGTGTCGCGCGTCACCTTCCTGCAGGCGGTCGCCCGGCTCGACGAGCGCGGCATCAAGCATAGCGGCGTCAAGGATCGCGGCTTCATGGATTCGATCTATTTCGAGGACCCGCTTGGCCTCTTGATCGAGCTCGCCTCGTACCGCTTCGAACCACCGGCGGGCTTCACCCATGCCGATGTGCTGATGCAGGCGCACAAGATCCGCGTCGCGCGCGGCGACTACAACATCGCGGAAGTGCATCTGGCCGACGCGATCCAGACGCTGGTCGAATGGTCGCGCGCGACCTTGTCGGACGAAAGGGCACCGAAAAATCCATATGAAAAGGCCTGAGGGAGGAACAGATGGCAAAGGCAGCAACGAAGAGTGCAAGGAAACCGGCGGCCAAGGCTGCGGTGAAGGCCGCCAAGCCAGCGCCGAAAGCAAAGGCAAAAGCAGCGGCCAAGCCAGCCGCGAAGGTGACGGCAAAGGCCGCACCCAAGGTGACGGCAAAGGCCGCACCCAAGGTGACGGCAAAGGCCGCACCCAAGGTGACGGCAAAGGCCGCGAAGAAGCCTGGGCTGAAGCTCAGCATGCTGAAGCCGAGCGTCAACAACATGACCGTTCGGGTGTTCGCGCGCGCCGCCGGCTTCGACCATGCCGAGACCGACGCTTGGGGGCTTACGCGCTCGCCGGAGTTCATGGCGCGCAACCCGGCCCATCTGACGCCGATGATCGAGGACAAGGGGCTGCCGAGAGGCGTGTTGTGGGAAAGCTGCGCCATCATGCAGTATCTCGCCAACAAGCACGGGCTGGAGAAATTCTACCCCAAGGCGCCGGCCAAGCGGGCGATGATCGACAGCGCCATGTTCTATCTGGTCGGCACGCTTTACCCCTACGTGGCGCGTGCCACTTATCCGGCGCTCGGTTTCCCGCAATATGCCGGCGAGGTCGGCCACAGCGACGCCCATCCTGACAGGAAATCAGAGGCCCAGAAGGCGGCAGCGGCAGCAATCGCCGAGCCGCTCGACGTCTTCCACAGCTTCTTCCGCAACGGCAAGCCGTTCATCGGCGGCAGCAATCCGTCGATTGCCGACATTCGGCTGGCGGCGACGCTCGAGTTCCTAGCGGTCATCGACTACACGCTGCCCAAATGGGCGAAGGACTATATGGCGGCGATGGAGAAGAAGCTCGGCAAGGCCTATGCTGAACCGGCCGGTGATGTGCGCGGCTACATCGCCTACGTGAAGTCGCAGGCGAAGGCGTAAGGACCACTGTGGTGGCGTTCCGGATTTGCCGGGCGCTTCGAGGCTAAGGATTCGTTAACCAAGGACCCTGTCTAATGGTCACTGGTTCAGCTCAGGCGCGCGACCACGGATGTACTGGCGCGATGCCGAGGCGAAAGCAAAGGTCGGCCATGCGCCGGCCTTTTGCTTTTCAACCGCCGCCGGTCCGGAAGCACTCTCAGCCTCGTGGCTGCGCCCGGCGATTGCCGAGAAACCTGTTGTCACCTGCGGCTTTGACCGTAGCATGAGATCGGCGGCGGAGCGGGAGAGACGAGGATCCTGGCAATGAAAAACGTTGCATTGCCGACAATCGCCGCGGCGCTCCTGGCGGCCATGTCCTGTCGATCGAATGCGGCCGAGCTCAACACCATGAACGATGTCGGCGCGGCGCTGCAGGCGTGCTGGGTCCCGCCGGCGAATTCCGAAAACTCGTCGGTCACCTTGAGCTTCAGCCTCAGGCGGGACGGCACGCTGATCGGTCCCCCCAGGCCGACGGCGATCAAGGTGAGCGGCGACGCCAAGGCCAGGCAAGCCTATGTCGAGGCCGCAACCTCGGCACTGCAGCACTGCCTGCCGCTGAGCTTCTCGCCGGCGCTGGCGCAGGGGATTGCCGGCAAAGTCTACGTGCTGCAGTTCAACTCGCCCAAGAGATAGCGCTGGATCCCCAAGTTCAGCCGGTCATCTCAGTGCCGACGGCGCCGAAGCGGGTTCAGGAAACCGGGGCGGACGACCCGTTGACGGCTGTCACGTCCGACAGCCTCTCTCGCTTCTCGAGCGGCGGCTTTTCGTAGGTCTTCTGGCTTTGCCTGCAGGCTGGCGGGAAGTATTGCGCGCCGGCATCGTGGCTGGCGGCGGCTAGAAGGCGATCGGCAGCCTCGGGGTCAGTGCCGCGCGCGCCTCGCGTTTACATGGCGCTGCAGATCCGGCGTCTCGTAGACGTAGTCGCTCCACGCCGATTCCGGAATTTGCCCGGCCAGATAGCATTCCAGCAAAAGGTTCTGCTCCGGTGTCAGAGGCCTCGGTGCCCGCTCGTGGTCCAGTCCGAGTGAGTGGATGAGGTTTCTGGTCAGGCCGGAGACGGTGAAGTGAATGGACATCCTCGGTCTCCCTTTGCCGCTACAACGCGAAGTGTGGGGCAAAGGTTTCACCGGGACCATTCGACACTTTGAGCTATACCGTCTGGCGGCTGAGGGCGCCGCCCGGGGGCCGTCCCACAGGGGGCCGGCGCCAGCGAAAGCAAAGGCGCGGTCGACAAACCGGCCGACCCGCGCACGGGGAGAGTGGTCGGCCTCGGCCTTCTTCCCAGCAAACTGAGTCTATCGCCCTGCTATTCGCAGACCACGCGGAAGCGCTTGCCGGGTGCGCTGACATTCCTGCAGGCCAGGGGCTGTTCCGGCTCGGACGACAGCGAGGGGGGACTTGCCGTCTGTCCTGGTGGCGCCGGCGGCGGGGGGAGCCTGCGGCCCGCGAGGCGTCTGGGTGCCTGCGGCGGCGCCGGAAAGGCACCTGGCTGCAACTGCGGCGGACCGGCTTGCGGCGGCGGCGGCCTGTCCCAGATGCGTCGGACATCGAGGGGCTTCGGGATCATCACCGTGCCGTCGTCGCTACGCGCGCAGCCCCCCGCCGCAAGCAGCGCCAGGCAAAGGAAAAGCAGCACGATTCGTCCGAACATTAGCAAAACCCTCATATGCCTTATAACGCGGCCGCGCGACGGCCGACAACCGGCGCGACACGGCTAGGCCGCGACCGACCCCGATCTCCGCTGATGTTTTGTTAAGGTTAGCGGATCGTTAATGCTTCTGAGGCACAGTCCGCCGACGAACCGCGACGGGGGTTCGGCTGGGGGTGGCATCAGCATGGCGGACGTGGACGGGACGGGCGGGAACGGCGGCAAACGCGACCCCCTCGAAGCAGCGGTTGCGCGTGGCGACGATGCGCTCGCCGGCGAAGACAGCGTACAGCATCTTGCCGATCTCGAGCGCACGATGGACGCCATGCACATGGGCGTCGTGCTCCTGGATGCCAAGCTCGATACACTGATCATCAACAAGGCCTACCGCGACCTCTCCAGGATTCCCGACGGAGCCGTGGCCGTCGGCGCTCCGTTCAGCCGCCTGATGGAACTCAACCGCCGCAACGGCATCTATGGCGATATCGACGAAGAGGAATGGCAGCGCTACCTCGCCGGCCGCGTCGCGGAGATTCGCGACGGCTCCGTGTCGCCGCGCGAGTTTGTCCACGCCGACGGCAGGACGATGATGTTTTCTGTCACCGCGCTGTCCGGGGGCAAGCGGCTGTTGACCTACTACGAGATCACCGACGTCAAGCGCCGCGATGCCGAGATCGAGAGCGCCAACGCCAGGACCGCGGAGACCTTCGCCAATCTTCGCGCCATGGTCGACCAGATGCCGATCGGCGTCTTGGTCCTCGACGCGGACATGCGCGCGCAGGTGATCAACCGCGCCTTCCACGAGTTCTGGAAAATCGAGCCCAGCCGCGCCGGGATCGGCAGCGGCTTCCGCGAGCTGATGGAAGCGAGCCGCGGGATCGACCCCTACGGAGCCGACGACGAGGCATGGCAGCGCCTCATGGCCGAGCGCGAGGCCGAGATCAGGGCTGGCGTTGCCGGATCGCGGCAGCTGCCACTCAATGACGGCCGCACGCTGATTGCCTCGCTGGCGCCGCTCGCCGGCGGCAAGCGGCTGATCTCCTACGTCGACGTCACCGACATGAAGGAGCGCGAGGCGGAGGCCGAGGATGCGCGCAAGAACCTCGCCACCGTGCTGGAATCGCTGCCGGCCGGCGTCATCATCTACGATCGTGACGACAGGTTCGTCTTCGCCAACCGCAAACTGCAGGAGACGCTTCCGGCGCTGAAGCCGGTGTGGCAGCCCGGCCGCAGTTTCCGCGAGGCGCTGGTTCTCGGCCATTCGGTCGGCTATTTCCGCCAGAGCGGCGATCCTGAGATCGACAGCCTCTATGAGCGCGATCGCGACGGGTGGTTCGACGCGATGCTCGCCCACTACCGGCTGCCGAACTCATCCTATGAACGGCGCAATCCGGACGGCCGCTGGTACCAGGTCTACGACATGCGGACCGAGGACGGCACCTTCATCGGCGTGCGCGTCGACATTTCCGACATCAAGAGTCGCGAGAAGGCGCTGCATGACTCCATGCGGCAGATCGACCTGTTCCGGCACGTCATGGACGAGCTGCCGGTGGCTGCCTTCATCAAGGCCCAGGATCTCAGCATCGAATTCGTCAACAAGGCATGGTGCGCGCTCACCGGCATTGCCAAGGAAGATGTCATCGGCCGCACCGATCGCCAGCTGTTCGGCGCCGATGATGCCGAAAACTACAGCCATGACGACATCGAGGTCGTCGCCACCGGCAACGGGCGCGAGGTCGAGGAGTCTGTCACCCATCGCGACGGCACCGTGCGGCAGCTGATGACGCGCAAGAGCCGCCTGGTGGCGACGGACGGGTCGGTGCATCTGGTCGGCTCCAGCACCGACATCACCGACGTCAAGGCGCGCGAGCGGGCGCTGGAAGAGAG
>NZ_RZOT01000290.1:0-7586 GCF_003999085.1 Mesorhizobium sp. M4A.F.Ca.ET.090.04.2.1 | reverse complement strand
CGCCAGCACTATGCGGCTTTTCAGCATCCGCCAGGCGAGTTCGCGCACCGGCGGCAGAAGCAACAGGATGGCGAGGATGTCGGTGATGAAACCGGGAATGATCAGAAGGATCGCCGCCAGCACGATCATCGCGCCATGCGCTAGCTGGCTGCTCGGATCGCGCCCGGCATCCATCTCGGCCCGCACCCGCGCCATCACGCCGAAGCCCTGGTGTCGCAGCAACAGGCTGCCGGCAATCGAGGAGGCCAGCACCAGGCCGACTGTCGCCAGCGCGCCGATCTGGCGGCCGACGACGACGAAGCCGGCGATTTCCAGCAGCGGCAGCGCGAGGACGAGCAATGGGAGCAGTGAAATACGCAATTCCTGGCCGATCGTTTCCGTGTTTTCCCGTCTAGCGTGCAATCGCCGCTGGCACCGGACCCGTTAGATAGGTATGCCTGCCTTTGATTTGAATGATTGCGCCTAGCGTTCTATATGCTTTGGGTGTTGAACGCTATGCGACCGCGGCCTGATGCTGGCCGGCGGTCCGGCCAGGACAGGGATCGAATTGGCGGAAGATATGGGTTTCTTCGACTTCGGCACGATTTTCTTTCTGATTGCGGCGGTTGTGATCTTTTTCCAGCTGCGCAACGTGCTGGGCCGTCGCACGGGCAGCGAGCGCCCGCCCTTCGACCCCTATTCGGCGAGCCGCACGCGCGAGCAGCAGGAGGCCGGCCAGAAATCGGAGAATGTGGTTTCGCTGCCGCGAAAGCGGGCGCCGGGGGAACCGGCCGCCGACGCCTATGCCGAGATCGATGCCTTCGCCAGGCCCGACACCGATCTCAACAAGGGTCTGAGGACGATCAAGGACAACGACCCGTCTTTCGATCCGAAGGGCTTTGTCGACGGCGCCAAGATGGCCTACGAGATGATCGTCATGGCCTATGCCGACGGCGACCGAAAGACGCTGAAGAACCTTCTCTCGCGCGAGGTCTTTGACGGCTTCGTCGCCGCGATCGGGGATCGCGAGGCAAAGTCGGAGAAGATCCAGTCCTCCTTCGTCGGCATCGACAAGGCAGATATCGTCGCCGCCGAGATGAAGGGCGGCGAAGCGCACATCACGCTGCGCATCGTCAGCGAGCTGATTTCGGCGACCCGCGACAAGGCCGGCGCCGTCATCGACGGCGACCCCGAAACCGTCGCCGAGGTCAAGGACGTCTGGACCTTCGCCCGCGACACGCGCTCGCGCGATCCGAACTGGAAGCTCGTCGCTACCGAAGAAGAAGATTGAGCCCGGGCGGCGGCGGTGTCGCTCTCTTCCCTTTTCAGCGAAAAATCCTTTGGCGAGCTGCCCGGTTGGGATGAGGACGACCACCGCGCCGCCTATGCCGCCTTTCGCCGCTCGGCCTTCCATGTCCTAACCAAACCCTATCGCACGGGCTCGCTTGGCGTCGGCTTCGAGGCCTTTGCCGAAGCCTATCAGGAGGCGCGTGCCGTTTCGTTGCCGAATCGAGCGCAGGCCCGGGCCTTCTTCGAGCGCCATTTCGTTCCCACTCATGTCACCGCCGAAACCGGCGGCGCCGGTCTCGTCACCGGCTTCTATGAGCCGGAGGCCGAGGCCTCGCCGGTACTGACGGACCGCTTCACGGTGCCGCTGCTTTCACGCCCGGCCGATCTGGTCGATGTCGACGACGCCAATCGGCCATCCGGCATGGATCCCTATCTCGCTTTCGCGCGCCCGGCGCCGGACGGATTGGCCGAATATTTCGACCGCGGCGCCATCGAGCGCGGCGCGCTCGCCGGCAAGGGGCTGGAGATCGCCTGGCTCGCCGACAAGGTCGACGCCTTCTTCATCCATGTCCAGGGCGCGGCGCGGCTGAAGATGACCGACGGTCGGCTCTGCCGCGTTACCTATGCCGCCAAGTCCGGCCAGCGCTTCACCGGGCCCGGCAAGGTCCTGAGCGAGTTGGGCGAAATCCCGCTGGCCAAGGTGACGATGCAGTCGATCCGGGCCTGGTTCAGGGCGCACCCGGATCGCGTCGACGAGATCCTCTGGCAGAACCGCTCCTATATCTTCTTCCGCGAGGCGGCGGTCGACGATGCGGCGCTCGGCCCGATCGCCGCCGCCAAGGTGCCGCTGACGCCAGGCCGTTCGGTTGCCGTCGACCGGCTGCTGCACACATTCGGCACGCCCTTTTATATCGACGCGCCGACGCTCGCCGCTTTCGGCGACGGGCCGTTCCGGCGGCTGATGATCGCGCAGGACACCGGCTCGGCCATCACCGGCCCGGCGCGGGGTGACCTCTTTGCGGGCAGCGGCGCCGCCGCCGGCGAGATCGCCGGCGTCGTCCGCAACGCCGCCGATTTTTATGCGCTGATCCCGCGCCAGCTCGTTTCGAGGCCATTGCCATGACCCGCCGCATCGACCGGCTGAGCGAGGACGATCGCGTCCTGTGGAACCTGGTGGCGCGCACCGCCAAGCCGCTCAAGGGCAAGGCCGCCGTCGACGTCCCCGATTTCAGCGTCGAGCCGAAACCGGCGCCGGCGCCTATCCCCGTCAACGGCGCTCCGGCTGTCGCGGCAAAGCCCAGGACGCAGCATGTCTCGCATGCGCTGGACGACCAGACGCTGAACAAGCTTGCGAAGGGCCGGCTGCCGATCGAAGGCCGCGTCGACCTGCACGGCATGACCCAGGACGAGGCCTATTCGCTGCTGTTTTCATTCCTGCACCGGGCGCATGCCGGCGGCATCCGCTATGTGCTGGTCATCACCGGCAAGGGCTCCTCGTCCGGCGGCGACGGCGTGCTGCGGCGTTCGGTTCCCGCCTGGCTGTCGACGCCCGCCTTCCGGCCGCTGGTCTCCAGCCACGACCATGCCGCGCGCAACCATGGCGGTTCCGGCGCGCTCTATGTCCGCTTGCGCCGGACCCGCACATGAAGACACGCGCATGAGAGCGCTGGCATGACCCCGTTCGGCGAGAAGCTGCGCGCGCTGCGTGCCGAGCGCGGCCTCAGCCAGAAGGCGATGGCCGAGGCGATCGGCGTCAGCGCCGCCTACCTGTCGGCGCTTGAACATGGCCGCCGCGGCGCGCCGACCTGGACGCTGATCCAGAAGATCATCGGCTATTTCAACGTCATCTGGGACGATGCCGAGGAACTCGCGCGCCTCGCCGAAGCCTCGCACCCGCGGGTCCGGATCGACACGTCTGGCCTGACGCCCGCCGCCACCGAGCTCGCCAATCTCCTGGCCGAAAACATCGAGAAACTGGATGAGGCGGAGCTTCGCCGGATCACGGCGTCGGTCCGCGCGGCACTGGGGCGGCGGACGTGATGCGCGGCGCGAGTTGCTCCGGCGCCGGCGTCCGCTTCACATGAGGCGATGCCCGCTGGCCGGTAGCCAGCGGGCATGCTGCGAGATCACTTCGCGCCGGTCTGGCCACCGCGACCGCCATGGTTGCCATGGTCGCCATGCTCGTGTCCGCCGCCCAGGCAGCTCGAGTCGCTGGTACCGCAACAACGGCCGCTCCACAGGTCGTTGGTCTTGGTTTCGGCGCAGCTGACGGTCTGGTCCGCCAGCGCGGATCCGGCCATGGACGTCACCGCGACAGCGGCGAGCAGGGCATTTCGCAAAAAGGCAGTCATTTGAAGTCTCCAGGGTTGGTTTCCGTACGCGGCTGTGTCGCCGGCAGCGACGGTTTGGTTCATGGAGACTGTGAAAAATTCTGGGAGGGTGGCGCGGGACGCGGCCAGCAAGTCTCATTTAACGTTGGCGCCGCCAACCTATGATGTAAAAGCAGCCAAGGGCGGGACCAGCCGCCTCAACGCTTGGAATGCAGACTCAATCGTCGGTTACTGCACCGCGCCGACCAGCACCTGCTGGCCGCCACGGATCGACACCCAGCGCCCGGTGTTGTCGATCGCCTGGCGCTTGAGGAAGCGGTAGCCGGTCTCGTCCCAGGCCTTGACCTTGTCGTTCAGATTGTCGAGCACATAGTCGCCCCTGTCGGTGCGCACAGTCAGCACCGCGTGGCCTTCACCATCGGGTTTGCGCACGACGGTGATCAGCAGATCGGCGAGCGACACACCCATGCGGTAGAGCTGGCGGCGCTTTTCCAGCACATAGTCCTCGCAGTCACCGACGCCCTTGTCGGGAAAGGCCCAGACTTCGTCCTTGCCGTAAATGTCGTAGTCGCTCATCGGCTTGACGGCGGCGTTGACCTTGGCGGTGATGCTGGCGAGCTTGCGCAGGAACGCATCGGTCATCTTGGCCGGCGCCAGATTGGCCGGCCGGATCGAGCATTCGCCGAGATTTGCCTTGCAGAAATCGTAGTGTCCGATCGGCTGAGAGGTCAGGCCGCCGGTCACCATCGCTCCCGCGGCGACTGCGGGCGCCGCCCACAATCCCGAAATCGCCAGCCCTGCGACCGCACACAAGCGCAGCGTCCGTGCCATCGGTGAGGAAATCATTGTCCCCGTTCGCCCTTGTTGTTAACGAAACGTTAAGGGCGATTTACAGTCCGTGTCAATTACGAGTCTGGCCTGATTGGCGGCATGGTTACTTCCGCGATCCTGACAGCGGCACTTGTGCAACAGGACGATCCGGGCGCGCTGAAGGCTGCCGTGACGGCGTCCCGAACTCCCCGCCTCGCTCAGCCCTTGGCCGAGCGCACAAGTCTTGGCTTCGCCGCAACGCGCATCTGGCGGCCGTAGCTGGTGATGAAGTCGACGATGCGCGGCACTATCTCGGAGCGGAAGCGCGAGCCGTTGAAGACGCCGTAGTGGCCAACCGCCGGCTGCATGTAGTGGGCCTGCCGGTCGGCCGGGATGTTGACGCACAGATCGTGCGCGGCCTGGGTCTGGCCGAGGCCGGAAATGTCGTCGTTCTCGCCCTCGACCGTGAACAGGGCGACGTTGCGGATCGCCGAGGTGTCGACCGGATTGCCGCGATGCATCATCTCGCCCTTCGGCAAGGCATGGCGCACGAACACGGTGTCGACCGTCTGCAGGTAGAATTCGGCCGTCAGGTCCATCACCGCCAGATATTCGTCGTAGAAGTCGCGGTGCTTCTCGGCATTGTCGCCGTCATGCTTCACCAGGTGCATGAAGAAGTCCTTGTGAGCGATGATGTGGCGGTCGAGGTTCATGCTCATGAAGCCCGAAAGCTGCAGGAAGCCGGGATAGACCTCGCGGCCGAAGCCGGGCACTGGCCACGGCGCCTGCATAATGACGTTGTCGCGGAACCAGCCGCTGCCCTTTTCCTCGGCGAGCAAATTGACCGCCGTCGGATTGCGGCGGGTGTCGATCGGCCCGCCCATCAGCGTCATCGTCGAGGGCACGAAGGGGTCGCCGCGCTTTTCCATCAGCGCCACCGCCGCCAGCACCGGCACCGAGGGCTGGCACACCGCCATCACATGGGTGTCGGGACCGAGCGCATGGAACATCTCGATGATGTAGTCGATATAGTCGTCGAGATCGAAGCTGCCGTCGGCAAGCGGCACCATGCGGGCATCGACCCAGTCGGTGATGTGCACGTCGGCATAAGGCAGCATCGCTTCCACCGTGCCGCGCAGCAGCGTCGCGTAGTGTCCCGACATCGGCGCCACGATAAGCAGCTTCGGATCGGGCTTGCGGCCGGCGGGAACGGCCCGCTCGAAACGGATCAGGTTGCAGAACGGCTTTGACCACACGGTCTTTTCGCTGACGTCGACGCTCTTCCAGTCGACCACGGTCTTGTCGAGGCCGAATTGCGGCTTGCCGTAGCGGCGCGTGGTGCGCTCGAACAGTTCGGCGGTTGCCGCCACCGAGCGGCCCCAAGGCGTGTGCGCGATCGGATTGAGCGGGTTGGTGTAGAACATCCGCACCGCGTCGGCATAGACGCGGGCTGGCTGCAGCGCGGCGTGGTTCAATTCGTAGAGCTGGTAGTACATCAAGGACCCCGCTGCTGCTTGCGACCCAAGAACGCGTGCAGCGCCGAGCCTCAAATGTCTCGCGGCGAGGTTAACAACATATTGTTGCGATGCAATACGTCATGTCGAATGATCAATGCTTCTTTCGACCAAGGCGTTGAGAATCCGCCTTGACGGGCGGCAGCCGGCTCACTGTGCGTTGCCGAAGTGTGTAGGAAACATGTCCGGCCCTCTTGCCGGACATGTCAGACATATCACACGCGCGCCATGCACACGGCGGTGTGGCCCGAGCCGATGAAGCCGAGCTGGTTGGCCGCGCCCTTCGAGAGATCGAGCACGCGCCCCTTGATGAACGGGCCGCGGTCGTTGATGCGAACCACGACGCTGCGACCGTTGTTCTTGTTGGTCACCTTGAGCTTGGTGCCGAAGGGCAAGGTGCGGTGCGCGGCGGTCAGCGCCGACGGGTTCATGCGTTCACCGGAAGCAGTGCGCGAGTGCAGCGCATACCAGGAGGCGCGGCCGCATTGGGCGGCGGCGGAGGAGGTGGAGGCGCCGACCATCAGGCCAGCCGCTACCGTTACCGCGACAAGCGCGGTTTGCTTTGTCTTCATCATCTTTGGGGAATGGCTCCGTTTGGACAGACCCCAGCCGTTATGAAGCAATTAAGGCAGGAAATGCGGCCGTCATCTGGCGGTTCCATGGCAATGGCACACGTTTGGAGTCGCCGGGAAACAGTTTGTCATGAGTCTTCCCGCCTTGCGCGGCGTATTCTCGATGATCATTCGCGCCGGTCTTCTGGCCGTGTCTGGCTGGATCGGGCATCAATACGCAAGTACAGAGGGACACGATTGGATCGCTTCCTTCCGCTCTTTCATTGCTGCCGTGACTGAGTTGACGATCGACTTGCGAAGGGAATTCCACCGATGCGATTGATGCGGTTTGTGCTGGCCCTGATCGTGCTGGCGATCGGCCTGCTCTGGTCCCTTCAGGGCCTGGGTCTTGTCCGGGGAAGCTTCATGACCGGCCAGACGCAATGGCTCTATATCGGAATACTGACGATGCTGGTGGGATTGCTCGGGCTCGGCTGGGCGATCCGCTCGCGCATCTGAGCAGCCAGCATGGAACGAGCGCTGGCGATCCTTCTCGCATGAATCTTCGCGACGAGCCGAAGCCCATCCAGGATCCTCGGATCAGGCCCGAGGATGACGAACGCAGCGGGAGGAATTTCATTCCCCGTCTGGCCACTTGATTGGCACGGTCTATCTTCTTTCCGGCTGCGATCGGCTGGAAAAGACGCTAGGTTTTGACCAATGGAGCGCCTGACATGAGCGAGCACAGGAAAGCCGCACCCGCCAGTGCCCCGCCCGAGAGCACCCTCTCCCGCCTGCGTCCGCCCTATGCGTCGGTGCTCGACCTGATCGGCCAGACGCCCATCGTCGAGCTGACCAAGTTCGACACCGGCAAGTGCCGGCTGTTCATCAAGCTCGAAAGCCAGAATCCCGGCGGCTCGATCAAGGACCGCATCGCGCTGTCGATGATCGCCGCCGCCGAGCGGCAGGGCAAGCTCAGGCCCGGCGGCGCAATAGTCGAGGCGACCGCCGGCAATACCGGCCTTGGCCTTGCCCAGGTCGGCATCCCCAAGGGCTACCGCATAATCCTCGTCGTCCCCGACAAGATGTCGCGCGAGAAGATCCAGCATCTG
>NZ_RZOT01000028.1:0-21079 GCF_003999085.1 Mesorhizobium sp. M4A.F.Ca.ET.090.04.2.1 | reverse complement strand
CGACCGCACCGACATCTTCATCCTGTTCCCGCACGGCAAGGTCTCGCCGGTGCAGCAGCGGCAGATGACGACCTCGAGCGCGGCCAATGTCCATGCACTGTCGATCGAAGGCAATTTCGACGATTGCCAGGGCCTGGTGAAGGACATGTTCAACGACCACGGTTTTCGCGACCGGGTCTCGCTGTCGGGCGTCAATTCGATCAACTGGGCCCGCATAATGGCCCAGATCGTCTATTATTTCTCCTCCGCGCTGTCGCTCGGCGCGCCGGACCGTCCGGTCTCCTTCACCGTGCCGACCGGCAATTTCGGCGACATCTTCGCCGGCTATGCCGCCAAGCGCATGGGGCTGCCGATCGAGCGGCTGGTCATCGCCACCAATGACAACGACATATTGGCGCGCACGCTGGCGAGCGGCGAATACCGCACCAAGGGCGTGTTCGCCACGACTTCGCCGTCAATGGACATCCAGGTGTCGTCGAATTTCGAGCGCCTGCTGTTCGAGGCGGCCGCCCGCAATGCGGAGACGGTGCGGCGCTACATGAACGGGCTGAAGCAGTCAGGCGCCTTCACGATCGAGGCGGGCGAAATCGCGAAGATACGTTCCGAATTCGATGCCGGCCGCGCCGGCGTCGACGAGGTCGCCGCCACCATCCGCTCGACGCTCGCGGCAAGCAACTATCTGCTCGATCCGCACACGGCGGCGGCCTTCCATGTTGCCTCAGGCAAGGTCGAGAGCGATGTGCCCATGGTGGTGCTGGGCACCGCGCATCCGGCCAAGTTCCCGGCCGCCGTCGAGGCTGCCAGCGGCATCACGCCTGCCCTGCCCGCATGGCTGGGCGGCTTGATGACAGCCGACGAAAAATACACGGTACTTCCATCCGACCTGAAAATGGTGGAAGATTACGTCGGACGCCACACGCGGGCGGCGCGTTAAGGAGTACTAGCCATATGGGTGTTGAGGTAAGCCGTCTGTCGAACGGCCTGACAGTCGCAACCGAAACCCTTCCAAGCCTCGAATCCGTTGCCCTTGGTGCCTGGGTCAAGTCAGGCGCCCGCAATGAGCGTGACGAAGAGCACGGAATGGCCCATCTGCTTGAGCATATGGCCTTCAAGGGCACGAAACGGCGCACCGCCTTCGAGATCGCCTCGGAAATCGAGAATGTCGGCGGCGAGATCAACGCCGCCACCAGCGTCGAGACCACATCCTATTACGCCAGGGTGCTCTCCGACGACGTGCCGCTGGCGGTCGATATCCTGGCGGACATCCTGCAGGAGTCCGAATTCGACCCTGAAGAGCTCGAGCGCGAGCAGCATGTGATCCTGCAAGAGATCGGCGCCGCGCACGACACGCCCGACGATATCGTCTTCGACCGCTTCACCGAGACCGCCTTCCGCCACCAGACGATCGGCCGCTCCATCCTCGGCACGCCGGAGACCGTCAAATCCTTCACCTCCAAGCAGTTGCACAATTTCATCCAACGCCAATACGCCGCCGAGCGAATGGTGATTGTGGCGGCGGGCGACATCAAGCACGACAATTTCGTGCGCGAGGTGGA
This sequence comes from Mesorhizobium sp. M4A.F.Ca.ET.090.04.2.1, assembly GCF_003999085.1. Taxonomy (NCBI): domain Bacteria; kingdom Pseudomonadati; phylum Pseudomonadota; class Alphaproteobacteria; order Hyphomicrobiales; family Phyllobacteriaceae; genus Mesorhizobium; species Mesorhizobium sp. M4A.F.Ca.ET.090.04.2.1. The sequence goes on along the minus strand of NZ_RZOT01000028.1, from coordinate 19,523 downwards.
AAGGCAGCTGGGCGGCTTCCGCGCCAAGGCGGAAAGCAACATTCCGCAATATGCGCAATATGTCGGCGGCGACTTCCGCGAGGACCGCGACCTGATGGACGCGCAGATCGTGCTCGGCTTCGAGGGCCGCGCCTATCATGTGCGTGACTTCTACGCCTCGCAGGTGCTGTCGATGATCCTCGGCGGCGGCATGTCGTCCAGGTTGTTCCAGGAGGTTCGCGAAAAACGCGGCCTGTGCTATTCGGTCTACGCGTTCCACTGGGGCTTTTCGGATACCGGCATATTCGGCGTCCATGCCGCGACCGGGCAGAGCGACATCGCCAAGCTGGTGCCGGTCATCATCGACGAATTGCAGAAGGCCGGCGAGAACATCATGCAGGAAGAGCTCGACCGCGCCCGTGCGCAATACCGCGCCGGCTTGATCATGTCGGCCGAAAGCCCGGCCAGCCGCGCCTCGCAGATCGCCAGGCAGCTGCTGCTGTTCGGCCGGCCGATCGCCAAGGAAGAGCTGATGGAACGGCTGGCGGCGCTCACCGTCGAGCGTCTGACCGATCTCTCGTCGCGGCTGTTTTCGACCAAGCCGACGCTCACTGCCGTCGGACCCGTGGGGACGCTGGCGCCCTATGAGGCGATCCTCGATTCGCTTGCGGGTCCGCAGACGACGGCCCGCAAGCTCGCCGTCTAGACCTGCTCAAGCGCCATGTTCGCGCTCCCTTTCTTTCGCCGCGACCTGCCGGCACTGAAGGGTGACAAGGTCACGCTGCGCGTGCCGCTGACCAATGACTACCGCGAATGGTCGGCGCTGCGCGGTGAAAGCCGCGCCTTCCTGGAGCCTTGGGAACCGCGCTGGACGCCGGACGAGCTGGACCGCACAGCATGGCGGCTGCGCATAAGCCGCTACCGCGAGGACTACGCACAAGGCACGGCGATCGCCTTCTTCATCTTCGAGAAGTCGAGCGGCAAGCTCGCCGGCGGCATCACGCTCGGCAACATCCGCCACGGCGTCGCGCAGAGCGGCCATATCGGCTACTGGATCGGCGAGCGCTATGGCGGCCGCGGCCTGATGACCGAAGCGGTCAAGCTGGTGTCGCGCTTCGCCTTCGATACCTTGAGGTTGCACCGGATCGAAGCGGCCTGTATTCCCGATAATGCCCGTTCGATCCGCGTGCTTGAAAAAGCCGGATTCCGGCGCGAAGGACTTCTGCGATCCTACCTCAGGATCAACGGTATCTGGCAGGATCATTACCTCTACGCCCGGATCGCGGACGATCCGCCGGGCGCTGGAACGAAGGGCTGATTGTTGACGATTTTTTCGCGATTCGCGTCGCTGCTCGCCCTTGTCCTGGCGATGGTCGTTGCGCTCTGCGCAGCCTCGCCGGCGTTCGCCGTTGAACCGATCAAGATCGCCCGCGACGACGTGGCGCTCGACCTCTCGCGTGCCTTCGATCTGTACCCGAATCAAGGCGAGAATTTCCAGGTCTCGACAGCCCCCGGCCCCGACGGTATCGTAAGGCGCATCGAGGTGGAAGCGAAGGATTCGCGCTCGAGTGGCGACTGGGCCGTGTTCGCGCTCGCCAACACCACCGACCAACAGCTCGACCGGCTGATCGTGGCGCCGCATTTCCGCCTGGTGAATTCCGGCATCTTCTGGCCCGATCTCGGCGCGACACGTATCGCCGCGATCACGCCCAGCGAAGGCTTCGCGCTCGACCGCCAGACCAGCCCCGATGCCGACGTGTTCCGGGTGACGCTGAACCCCGGCACTGTGGTCACCTTTGTCGCCGAGCTTGCCTCTCCGAAACTGCCGCAGGTCTATCTGTGGGATCCGGAATCCTACAAGGACTCGGTCAATTCCTATACGCTGTTCCGCGGCATCGTCATCGGCATTGCCGGCCTTTTGGCGTTGTTCCTGACCATCCTGTTCGTCGTCAAGGGGACCTCGATGTTCCCGGCCACGGCAGCGCTTGCCTGGGCGGTGCTTGCCTATATCTGCGTCGATTTCGGCTTCCTCAACAAGATCATCGAGATATCGCCCGGCAATGAACAGATGTGGCGCGCCGGAACCGAGGTGGCGCTGGCGGCGACCTTCGTTGTGTTCCTGTTCGCCTATCTCAACCTCAACCGCTGGCATGGCCATTTCAGCTACGGCGCGCTGGTCTGGATCCTCGGTCTGCTCTTGATCGCCGGCGTCGCCATCATCGATCCTGCGGTGGCGGCCGGCATTGCCCGCATCTCGTTTGCAGCCACGGCGCTGACCGGCCTCGGACTGATCATCTTCCTTGGCATTCGTGGTTACGATCGCGCGATCATGCTGGTGCCGAGTTGGGTCATGGTCTTGCTGTGGCTATGCGGGTCGTGGATGGCGATCACCGGAATGCTCGACAACGATATCGCCCAGCCGGCGCTGGGCGGCGGCCTGATCCTGATCATCCTTCTGATCGGCTTCACCGTCATGCAGCACGCCTTTGCCGGCGGTGGCGCCCATCAGGGCCTGTTCTCCGATCTCGAACGGCAGGCGCTCGCCGTCGCCGGATCGGGCGACATCGTGTGGGACTGGGACGTGCTGCGCGACCGGGTCGTCACCAAGCCGGATGTCAGCCTACAGCTTGGCCTTGCCCCCAACAGTCTTGGCGGCGCGGCCCGCAACTGGCTGCCGGTGCTGCATGCCGACGACCGCGACACCTTCCGCACCACGCTCGACGTGGTGCTGGAGCACCGTCGCGGCCGCGTGGCACAGAATTTCCGCCTGCGCGGCGCCGACGGGCACTATCACTGGTTCTCGCTGCGCGCCCGCCCGGTGATTGGCTCGGACGGCGAGGTGATCCGCTGCGTCGGCACCATGGTCGACGTCACTGAGCAAAAGAAATCCGAGGAAAGGCTGCTGCACGACGCCGTGCACGACAATTTGACCGGCCTGCCCAACCGCGAATTGTTCATGAACCGGCTGGAGGCGATCATCTCGATCGCCCGCACCGAGGACAAGGTGCGCCCGACCGTCTTCGTCATCGACATCGACCGCTTCAAACAGGTCAATGACGGCCTCGGCATCTCCGCCGGGGACACCATCCTGCTCACCATCGCACGCCGCCTGCATCGGCTCTTGAAGCCCAAGGATTCGCTGTCGCGCTTTGCCGGCGACCAGTTCGCGCTGATGCTCCTGTCGGAACAGGATCCGGCCCGTATCGCCGCTGTGGCGGACGCCATCAAGCACGCCATCAACAACCCGATCACATTCGCCAAGCGCGAGATCGTGCTTACCGCCTCGATCGGGCTGATCACCTGGACGACGGCGCAGACCTCGTCCGAGGACATGGTCAAGGACGCCGAGCTTGCCATGCACCAGGCCAAGCGCTTTGGCAGCGACAGGATCGAGCCGTTCCGGCCGGCCTTCCGCACCGTCGGCACCGACCGGCTGCAGTTCGAATCCGACCTGCGCCGCGCCATCGAGCGCCGTGAATTCACCCTTGCCTACCAGCCGATCGTGCGGCTGGAGGATGGCAGCGTCGCCGGCTTCGAGGCGCTGCTCAGGTGGGACCATCCGCGTCGCGGCATGATCCCGCCGGGCGATTTCATTCCGGTGGCCGAAAGCTGCGGGCTGATCGTGCAGCTCGGCCTGTTCGCCATGCAGCAGGCGGCAGAGGACCTGGCGACCTGGCAGAAGCAGATCGGCGACGCGCCGCTGTCGGTTTCGGTCAACCTCTCCAGCCGCCAGTTGATCCGCCGCGACCTGGTCAGCGACGTGCGCTCGGTCATCGCGCGCGCCAATCTGAAGCCGCGCTGCTTCCGCCTCGAACTCACCGAGTCGCTTGTGATGGACAATCCGGAGCAGACCGCGCATGTGCTGACAAAGCTGAAGCAGCTCGGGATCGGGCTGTCGCTCGACGATTTCGGCACCGGCTATTCGTCGCTGTCCTATCTGACGCGTTTCCCTTTCGACACGATCAAGATAGACAAGAGCTTCGTCGACGACGCGACGCCGAAGCGCGCGGTGCTGCTCAAATCCATGGTCAACATGGCGCATGAGCTTGGCCTGTCGGTCGTGGCGGAAGGCATCTCGGACGAGAGCGATGCGCTGGAGCTGCGCCAGATGGGCTGCGAATATGTGCAGAGTTTCATGTTCGGCGCGCCGATGCCCGGCGACCAGGTGCTGAAGACGCTGAAGGAACAGTACCCGCTTACGCAGGCGTGATCACGCGTGGCCGGCCGCCAGGCTGAGATGCGCGAGATCGATGCCGATCGAAGCGAGGATGCGGTCGTATTTGCGCTCGATATCGGTGTCGAACAAGAGCTCCGGCGTCGCCGGACAGGTCAGCCAGCCATTCTCGGCGATCTCGCTTTCCAGCTGCCCGGCGCCCCAGCCGGAATAGCCGAGCGCCATCAGCGCATGCCGGGGCCCTCTGCCGGACGAGATGGCGCGCAAGATGTCGACGGTGGCGGTCAGGCAGATGTCGTCGGAGACGCTGAGCGAGGATTCCACCCGGTAATCGCCGGAGTGCAGGACGAAGCCGCGGCTGCGGTCCACCGGCCCGCCGTTGCGCACGACGAAGTCGCGCGCATGCGCCGGCAAGCGGATCGCCTCCTGCTCGTTCATGATGCCGAGCTGCACCAGAAGGTCCGGAAACAGCATCTGCTGCGTCTGGTTGATGATCAGGCCCATCGCGCCCTCGTCGCTGTGGGCGCAGATGTAGATGACTGAGCGCGTGAAGCGGTCGTCCTTCATGCCGGGCATGGCAATCAGGAACTGATCGTCGAGAAAACCGCGTCCGGCGGTCGTCTTCTTGTGGCGCAACAAGTCCATGGAAGGGAGGGTAACCCGTTTCCGGGGCGCCGAAAAGATGCGCGACGCGCGATTTGAGGGTTGGCTGCCGCCGTAGAATTCGCCGCTCACTTGCGGGCGGCGTGCACGATCTCACGCAAATATGATACCGAAAGGCTCATGACATCATTGCGCAGCCACGAACTGACGATCAAATCACTGCCATGCGAAGCCTGAAGATCCTGCTGCTCTGCTCCGCCGTTGGACTGGGAATGAGCGTTCCCGCATCGGCCTCCTCGTCGATCTGGTACAACAGCGAAGGCGGCAAGGTGCGGCTTGTGACCAGCGGCAAGCCCGACGAGGCCGGGCGTGTCCAGGGCGTGCTCGAAATCGCACTGAAGCCTGGCTGGAAGACCTATTGGCGCGATCCAGGCGACGCCGGCGTGCCGCCGCAGATCGACATTTCGCCCAGCACCAACATTACGAGCGCCGCAATCTCGTTTCCGCCGCCGCAACGCCACGACGACGGCTACGGCAAATGGGCTGGCTACGATCATCCGGTTTCACTGCCGGTGACCTTCATGCTGTCGGCCGCCGACCAGCCGGCCGTCATTGTGGCCGATGTCTTCCTCGGCATCTGCGAGACGATCTGCATTCCCGTGCAGACGCGGCTGAGCCTCGACCCGGCTTCCGATGCGGACAATGTGAAGGACACTGCGCAGGTGCAAGGGGCATTCGCGGCGCTGCCGGCGCCATCAAGGCCCGATTTTGGCGTCAACGTGCTGCCCGGCGACCACGAGACGCTGGTCGTCGAGGCGAGCTTCCCCGGCGACCCGCAAGCGGCCGACTTCTTCGTCGCCGGCGAGCGGGACTATATGTTCGGCGCCCCGATGCGCAGCGAAAAGGACGGCAAACTGGTGTTCACGGTGCCGATCCTCGACCGGCCATCGACCACGCCGACCGACGGCGGGCTCCATTACACGCTGACCAGCGCCGAGGGCGCTGTCGAGGGTCTGCTGCCGTTTCCGTGACACTCCAATTGGTGCGCAGTTGGAGAGATCCTTTGCTCCAGGCGCGCCAGCGGTTGCGGACGGCATCCGAGTTCGCTATCGCAAGGGAAACATCCTGCCACACTTCCCACCCCATATCGAACGAGGTATTCAATGATCTCCGTTGGCGACAGACTGCCCGATGCGACCTTCAAGACGATGACCGCCGACGGTGCCAAGCCGATCACGACAGCTGACCTCTTCGCGGGCAAGAAGGTCGTGCTGTTCGGCGTTCCCGGCGCCTTCACGCCGACCTGCAGCAACAACCACCTGCCCGGCTATCTGGAAAACCATGACGCCATCCTGGCGCGCGGCGTCGACACGATCGCCGTGGTCTCCGTCAACGACGTGCATGTCATGGGTGCCTGGGCGCGCTTCAGCGGCGGTGAGGACAAGATCCTCTATCTGGCCGACGGCAGCGGCGATTTCGCCAAGTCGGTCGGTCTCGACAATGACCTTTCCGCAAACGGCATGGGGCTGCGCTCGAAGCGTTTTTCGATGATCGTCGAGGACGGCAAGGTCACCGCTCTCAACGTCGAGACCAAGCCCGGCGTCGACACGTCGGGTGCCGCGCACATCTTGGAACAGCTCTAGCACTGGACCGGGCCGACCCGGACCAGACATTGCCAAGGATCGCGCCCGGCCGCGCTTGATGTTTCTTGCCTTCGGGGGACCTGACCGATGTTCGATGTAATCTGGCGCAGTGTGGCGATCGGCATCGGCGCGACGTTGCTGATGGATATCTGGGCTGTTTTCCTCAACAAGGCCTTTGCCCAGCCGCGGCCGAACTGGGGGCCGGTCGGCCGATGGGTCTGGCACCTCAGGAGCAAGGTCTTCCACGACGATATCGGCGAAGCCGCGCCTTACGCGCATGAAGTGGCGCTGGGCTGGGCCTTCCACTATTTTGTCGGCATCGTCTACGGCATCATCCTGGTCGTGCTCGCGGGAACGGCGTGGCTCGCCCAGCCGACCTTCCTGCCGGCCTTCATCCTCGGCATCGTCACTGTCGGCGCCGGCTGGTTCCTGCTGGCGCCCGGTATGGGCGCCGGCTGGGCCGCCTCGAAGCGGCCAAATCCGATGCAGATCCGCGCCCTCAACCTCGTCTCTCACACGATGTTCGCGCTGGGGCTCTACGGCACCGCCCTCATGATCCGTTGAGGAGCACAGCTCTTATCCCCCGACTGATTACAATTCACCGACGGTGCGCCGCTTCATCGAGGCAACGGTGTCGATGATTTCCTGGCGCAGCGCTTCCTTCTGCGCCTCGAATTGCTCCCGCGTGATGCCTTGACCGCCGGTGGCGGTGACACCGAATTCCTCCAGCGCGAATTCGTAACGCGTTTTCCATCTGATCACATGCTCGGTCATCACCTGGGTGAGCGCCGGCACCGCGCCCGGATGCGCCGGCAGGCCGCACAATTGCGTGGTCCGCGCATCCACCGCCAGCATGATGACATTCCAGTCGTCGAAACCGATGAGATCCATCTGGGCATAGAGGAACGCGCCATGCTCGCCGTCCCAGATCGATTGATCGATGACCAGGAAGGGGGCGGCACGGCAATAGCCATGGCGTGCCGCCATATCGCGGTTGAAGGTCTCGGAGCGCTTCTGAAGCCGGTATTTGGCCGTGGCGAAGAGGGCGATGTAGTCGTCGGCCGTGCGCATTATGTTGCGCTGATCGTCCGGCGCGAAGCCGAGCTCGCGCAGCATGGAGCCGATTTTCGGATCGTCCCAGAGTTCCTTGGAGAATACGCGCGTCACGCCGTCGGCATCGGGCGTCGGACGCATCCTTTTCTTGAGCTCGGCAAAGCTGTGCTGCTGCTTGCCGAAAATCCTGCGCCCGAACATCGCCACCATGCCTTGTGCCAGGTCGATCGCGGCAGCATATGGCGCCGGGCGTAAAAGTGATTTTAACCAGAAGCCTAGACTTGCTCGCTTCCAGCCAAATCAACCATCCAGTCGCGGTGCCGGCCTGTCGATCGGCCGCCATGCGTGGACGACGCGTCGCATGCTGATTTCGTAGGCGAAATAGTTGCCACCACCCGCTGGCTGGTCCGCCTCGCGGCTGATTTCCCGCCCGGTCAGGGAAAGCAGCAGGAGCGTTCCCACGCCCCCGTGGCCCACGAAAGCAATATCGCCGGGGCCGTCGACGCCGAGCACCGCGTCGACTTCGCTCACGATACGGCGCTGGGCATCGATGGCCCTTTCCCATCCGCGAATGCTGCTGTGTGGATTGGCGAAGAATTGGTCGGCGACCGCCTCGAATTCCGGCGGCGGCAGGAAACCCGTTGCCGACCGATCGTTCTCGTGCATCCGTTCCCTCACCTCGACCGCGAGGTTCAGATGCCTTGCGAGGATCTCGGCGGTTTCGATCGCCTTGCGTTCAGCCGACGACACGACACGCCGGATCGACCCGATCCAGGGCTGGTCGAGCATTGTGGACGCTCTGGCTCGCCCGATGTCGGATAGCCCCCACTCCGGCACCGGAACGTTGGCATCGACCTGAACCTGGGGATGCGTGATGTAGTATGCGGTCGCCACGATAGAGGGTCTTCCTGCCGGGGAGCGGAGCCGCTTGCGGAATCAATAGCTCTGCGTCGAGCGCCGCGGCTTTGCCGCTGTCGGCTGCGTAGCTTGTGCCGCCGGCTGCGGTGCCACGGCAGGCCTGACGGGGCCTTTCTTGAACGGCGCCATGCCTTCGCGAGCGAGCTCGTCGGCGCGCTCGTTCTCGGCATGGCCGGCATGGCCCCTGACCCAGTTCCAGGTGACCTGGTGACGCCGGTTGGCTTCGTCCAGCGCCTGCCAGAGCTCGCCGTTTTTGACCGGCTTCTTGTCGGCGGTCCTCCAGCCGTTCTTCTTCCAGCCATGGATCCACTTGGAAATGCCGTCCATGACGTATTTGCTGTCGGTGTGAAGCTCGACCGCGCAAGGCTCCTTCAGCGCGTTCAGCGCCGAGATGGCAGCGAGCAATTCCATACGGTTGTTGGTGGTCTCGGCCTCGCCGCCCGACAGTTCCTTGGTCTTGCCATTGAATCGCAGGATGGCGCCCCAGCCGCCGGGGCCCGGATTGCCCGAGCAGGCGCCATCCGTGAAGATTTCAACATGCTTGGTCATAGCAATCCGTATTCGGAGGGAGATTTGATCGCCCGATGGAACCGCATCCGGCGGATATATTCGGTCGGGTCGCGCTTCATGACCAATCCGCCGTTGGGAATGGTCAGCCAGTCATAAAGCCGGGTCAGCATGAAGCGCAACGCCGAGCCGCGCGCCAGCATCGGCAGCGCCGCCTTCTCGTCGCCGCTCAAAGGCCGCACACTCTGGTAGCCGGCGAGCAGCGCCGTACCCTTGGTCAGGTTGAAGGAAAAGTCCTTCTCGAAGCACCAGGCGTTGAGGCAGGTGGCGACGTCATAGGCGTAGAGATCGTCGCAGGCGAAATAGAAATCGATCAGGCCGGACAGTTTCTCGCCGAGGAAGAAGACATTGTCGGGGAAAAGGTCGGCATGGATGATGCCTTCCGGCAGGTCCTTCGGCCAGTTGCGCTCGAAATCGGCGAAATCGGCATCGACCTCGGCTGCCAAGCCGGGCTCGACCTCGTCGGCCCGGTCGCGCGAGGCGTCCCACAATTTGCGCCAGCCGTCGATGGCGAGGGCATTCGGCCGCCGCAAGGCAAAATCCCGGCCGGCGAGATGAAGTTCGGCCAGCGCCTTGCCGACTTCGCCGCAATGCGCCGCCGTCGGCCGCCGCAGCGACAGGCCTTCGAGGAAGGTGATGATGACGGCGGGCCGGCCGGAGAGCTGGCCGATGACGGTGCCGTCGTGCGCGGTGACCGGCAGCGGGCAGGAAATGCCCTTTCGCGCCAGATGACCCATCAGGCCGAGGAAGAACGGCAGGTCAGCCTTGTCAACGCGCTTCTCATAGAGCGTCAGGATGTAGGAGCCGCTGGTGGCGTGCAGCAGGAAGTTGGAATTCTCGGTACCTTCGGCGATGCCCTTGTAGGACAAGAGTTCGCCGACCGGATAGGCCTTCAGGAACGCGCCAAGCTCGCCCTCGCTGACATCGGTATAGACGGCCATGGGCGCTTCACGCGGCTCCGTTGACGAAGGCCATGTCGGCCGCCGTCAGTTCGACATCGCGCAAAACCCGCATCACCGGAAAGTCCTCCGTTTCGGTCGCCGTCACCGCCAGCTCGATCGTCACGTCGAAGCGCTGCCGGAAGGCATCGATGATCTCATCGACAATGATCTCCGGCGCCGAGGCGCCCGCCGACAGGCCGAGCGTCGAGATATTGGCGATGTCGTTCCACGGAATCTCGGCGGCGCGCTGCACGAGAAGCGACATCGTGGCGCCGGCGCGTTCGGCGACTTCGACGAGACGCCGCGAATTGGAGGAGTTTGGGGCGCCGACGATCAGATAGAGATCGGCGCCGGCGGCGGTCTCCTTCACCGCTTCCTGGCGGTTGGTAGTGGCATAGCAGATCGATTCGGCGGCCGGCGCGTGCAACTCAGGAAAGCGCTCCGTGAGCGCGCGGATGATGCCAGCGGTGTCCTCGACCGACAGCGTGGTCTGGGTGACGAAGCCGAGTGCCGCCGGGTCGGCGGGCTCGAAAACGGCGGCGTCGGCCTCGGTCTCGATCAGAGTGACGGCGCCGTCCGCCAGCTGGCCCATGGTACCGATCACCTCGGGGTGGCCGGCATGGCCAATCAGGAGCACATGGCGGCCGAGGCGCTGGTGGCGCATCGCCTGCTTATGCACCTTGGACACCAGCGGACAGGTGGCATCGAGGTAGAACAGGTTGCGCGCCTGGGCATCCGCCGGCACCGATTTCGGCACGCCATGCGCCGAAAAGACGACCGGCGACTTCCGATGCTCGGGAGGGATCTCGGACAACTCCTCGATGAACACGGCGCCCAGGCTCTGCAGCCCCTCGACGACATAGCGGTTGTGCACGATCTCGTGGCGGACGTAGACAGGCGCGCCGTATTTTTTCAGTGCCAGCACGACGATCTGGATGGCACGGTCGACGCCGGCGCAGAAGCCGCGCGGCTGGCAGAGCCTGATCGTCAGCGGTGGCTTTGTCTGAAGCATGATTGCGGACCGGTTGATCGGAGCTCGGAACTTAAGGCGCGAAATGAGGTGCGCGCCCCTGCCCTGTCAAGGGCGACGACAGCAATCACCCTGCTTTCGCCGGGCGGCGGAGCCTGAAAAGCAGGACGCCGGCAAGGGCGGCGGCAAGGCCGTACCAGGTGACGGCATATTGCAGATGGCTGTTCGGCAGATCGATAACGGTGACGCCGCCGACCGGCAGGCCGCCGGGGTTCGGCGTCTTGTCGGCGTCGATGAAGAACGGCACCAGGCCGGCGCCGGCGGGCAGGCCGGCGCTCGACGCCATGGCGCCGCGGTCCTTCCAGTAGAAGATGTTCTTGGCGAGATCATTGTCGGGCAGCATCATCGAGGGCTTCGCCGCCAGCGGGTTGCGGGCGAGCCCGGTTACAGTCACCTTGCCGGCGACCTCGCCTTGCGGCCGCTTGGCCGCATCCTTCAGGTCGTAGGGAACGAAGCCGCGGTTGATGAGCACGAAACGACCATCGTCGAGCTGCAACGGCGTGAAGACGTCGAAGCCGGAAGCGCCCTCCCAGGTGGCGAAGAAATGCCGTTCGCCGTGGTGCAGGAAGGTGCCGGTCACCGTCACGGGCGTGTAGTCGACGTCAGCCGTCGCGGCGAACTGCTTTTCGAGCTCGGCCAGCGGGCGCGGCGCCGAATGCGTGCGCTGGTCGATGGTCTGGAGCAGGCCCTCCTTCCAGTGCAGGCGCTGGACCTGCCAGGTGCCGAGCCCGACCAGGATGACGAACAGAGCCAGCGCAAGGATCAGCAGCAATGCCCGCCTGGGCCGGGACCTGCCTGCCGTCAGAGCGGATGCCTCGCTCATTCGCCGTGGTCCAGCCTGCCTTCGGCGGCCTTGTTGCGGTATTGCAGCGTCAAGAGCACGCCCTTGATCAGCCTGAGCGCCGTCAAGCACAGCACCAGCGCCAGCGGTATCCATAGCAGCAGGTGGACCCAGAGCGGCGGCCCGAGCGTCACCTCCATCCACAACGCCAGGCCAACGATGATGAAGCCGATGATCAGGATGACGAACACGGCGGGGCCGTCGCCGGCATCGGCAAAGGAGTAGTCGAGGCCGCAATTGACGCAGCGCTTGCCGACGCTGAGGAAGCCGGAAAACAGCTTGCCCTCGCCGCAGCGCGGGCAGCGGCCGTGCAGGCCAGCCGAGATCGGTTCGATGGGTGGCCAGATCGCCTTGTCGTCACTCATTGCTTGATCTCGATAGGTGTGCCAGCAGCCACCATCGTCCAGATTTCATCCATGTCAGAGTCCGTAACCGCAATGCAGCCATCGGTCCAGTCGACCAATTGAAGCAGCCACCCCAGCCAGCCAAAACCATTTGGCTGGCCGTGGATCATGATCATCCCGCCGGCGTCCACGCCGCGAGCCTGTGCCGCCGCGAGATCGTCGGCGTTCGGATACGAGATGTGGATCGATTTGTAGGCCGCGCTGTTTGCGTTACGCCAGTCGAGAACGTAGCGCCCCTCCGGTGTTCGCTCGTCGCCCTCCTGGTGTTTGTGGCCAAACGGCTCACTGCCTAGCGCGATGCTGAAACTGCGAAGGATCTTGCCGCCTTCGCCGATCAGCTCAAGTCGCCGCTCCGCCTTTTCAACCCGGACCAGATAGACCTGCTGGCCTGCAAGCGCAGGGAAAGACCAGACCATGCATGCGCAGACTGCACAAGGAATTCTCGCCAACATCGGCTACCGATGGCCGGCCATTGCGCCGAAAAGAAGAAGGCGGCCACGTCGCCGCAGCCGCCTCGTCACATTTCCTCGGACTGCAATCAGTGGGCTTCGATCATCGCGCCGTTCGAGGCCCAGACATAGACCGCGCTGAACAGGAACAGCCAGACCACGTCGACGAAGTGCCAGTACCAAGCTGCCGCCTCGAAGCCGAAATGTTGTTTCGGGGTGAAATCGCCCTTGATGGCGCGTATCAGGCAGACCAGCAGGAAGATGGTGCCGATGATGACATGGAAGCCATGGAAGCCGGTGGCCATGAAGAACGTGGCGCCGTAGATGGAATCCTTGAAGCCGAACGGCGCGTGCATGTACTCGTAGGCCTGCACCATGGTGAACAGCATGCCGAGCCCGACGGTCAGCACCAGGCCGTTGATCAGCCCCTTGCGGTCGCCATGGATGAGCGAATGGTGCGCCCAGGTCACCGTTGTGCCGGACAGCAGCAGAATGATGGTGTTGTAGAGCGGCAGGTGGAACGGGTCGAGGACCTCCATGCCCTTCGGCGGCCAGACGCCGCCGGTGAAGGCGGTGCGGGCATATTGCTGCGTCTCGCCCGGAAACAGGCTGGCATCGAAGAAAGCCCAGAACCAGGCGACGAAGAACATCACCTCGGAGGCGATGAACATGATCATGCCGTAGCGCAGATGCAGCGACACGACGCGGGTGTGATGGCCCTCATGCGCTTCCTTGATGGTGTCCGACCACCAGGCGAACATGGTGTAGATCACGATCAGGAGGCCGATGAAGAATAGCCAGGGATTGGCGATGTTATGGCCGAAGATCGGGAAGCTGCCGGCCTTCAGGTACTGCATCAGGCAGACGCCGCCGATGGCGGTCACCAGCGCGCCGACGGAGCCAAGGAACGGCCACGGGCTGGGGTCGACGAGATGGTAGTCGTGCTGTGGTTTTGCGTGTGCGTCTGCCATATCAACCCCCGAGGCTTGCTTCGGTATTCGGAACTTTGTTGGTGCTTTGGGCCGGCGCCGACGATGCGACGGGCTTGTTCTTGTCGACCGGGAACATGGTGTAGGACAGGGTGATGGTCTTCAAGTCCTTCAGTTCCGGCACGTCGACGATATCGGGATCTACATAGAACACGACCGGCATGTCCAGCGATTCACCGGGCTTCAGCGTCGTGTCGGTGAAGCAGAAGCACTCCACCTTGTTGAAGTAGGGACCGGCCAGTTCCGGCTGCACGTTGAAAGTGGCGCGGCCGGTAAAGGGACGGTCGAACTTGTTGGTGGCGCTGTAATGTGCCTCCACCGTCTCGCCGATCTTGATGGTGACCGAGCGGGCGACCGGCTGGAACTCCCACGGAACGCCAGCGGTGTTGGCATCGAAGCGGACGGTGATGTCGCGGTCGAGCACGCGGTCGGCATATTGCTGAGTGGCGCGCTTGACAGTGCCGCCATAGCCGGTGGCCTGGCAGAACATGGTGTAGAGCGGCACTGCGGCATAGGCCATGCCGATCATGCCGGCAAAGAAGGCGATGCAGACGCCGGCGACGACGCGGTTGGTGTTCTTCTTGGTGGGGTCGGTGATTGTTTCGCGCGCCATCGTCACATCGTCCCCGAGAGGTTGTGGCCGAACTTCACAATGGTGGCGATATAGAAGATGACGACGAGCACCGCCAGCGCAACGCCGATGGCGACCGAGCGGCTGCGCCGTGCCTTCTGCTGGCGTTCGGTCAGCGTGACGAGCTCAAGGTTCTTGTCGGCCACGATCAAATCCCCCCCATGGCGAGCGCGCGCCCGACCACGCAGTCGGCGAGGTAGGCGGCGAAGATGGCGAAGAGGTAGAGCAACGAATAGGCGAACAAAGCCTTGGCCGGCTTCATGGCGCGATCGTCGGCGGCCATGCCAAGCACCTTCCAGGCATGCCAGACGAAGCCGGCGCCAAGCACGGCGGCGACGGCCCCATAGGCGACCGTGGTGAAACCGAGCGCCCAGGGCAGCACTCCGACGGGCGCCAGGATGAGCGAATAGGCGAAGATCTGGCGCCTGGTGGATGCCTGTCCGGCGACATTCGGCATCATCGGGATGCCGGCGCGCTGATAGTCCTCGGACTTGAAGAGCGCGAGCGCCCAGAAATGCGGCGGTGTCCACAGGAAGATGATCAGGAACAGGATCAGGCTTTCCAGGCTGATATTGCCGGTCACTGCCGCCCAGCCGATGACGGGCGGGATGGCCCCGGCGGCGCCGCCGATGACGATGTTCTGAGGCGTCCAGCGCTTCAGCCACATGGTGTAGATGACGGCGTAGAAGACAATCGTGAAGGCCAGAAGCGCGGCCGACAGCCAGTTGACCAGCACGCCCAGCGTCATCACCGACAGCACCGACAGCACCAGGCCGAAACTCAGCGCTTCGCCAGGCGTGACGCGGCCGGCCGGAACCGGACGGTCTTTGGTCCTGGTCATCACCCGATCGATGTCGGCGTCGTACCACATGTTGAGCGCGCCGGAAGCGCCAGCGCCGATAGCGATCGACAGGATGGCGATCACCGCCAGCAGCGGATTGATGGTGACGGGCGCCGCGACCAGGCCGACAAAGGCGGTGAACACCACCAACGACATGACGCGCGGCTTCAGGAGAGCGAAGAAATCGCCCGCCGTCGCTTCCGACATGCGAAAGCCCGCTTCGTCAATCAATCTCTCGTCGACAAGGGCCATGCGTACTTAAAGTCCATCATTCCGTTGGCCAAAACCGCCGGACGAGCCGGCGGTCTCGTATTCGCGCGGAACCGCCGCCTACTTGATCTTCGGCAACTGTTCCCACTGGTGGAACGGCGGCGGCGACGGCAGCTGCCATTCGAGCGTGGTCGCACCCTCGCCCCACGGATTGGCGCCGGCCACCCGCTTCTTCTGGAACGCCTCGAACACGCCATAAAGGAAGATCACGACGCCGACGGCCGAAATGTAGGAACCGTAGGACGACACCATGTTCCAGCCGGCGAAGGCATCCGGATAGTCGATGTAGCGGCGCGGCATGCCCGACAGGCCGAGGAAATGCTGCGGGAAGAAGATCAGGTTGACGCCGACGAAGGTGACCCAGAAGTGGGTGTTGGCGATGACGGGCGAGTACATGTAGCCGGTCATCTTCGGGAACCAGTAATACCAGCCGGCGAAGATGGCGAAGACGGCGCCGAGCGACAGCACGTAGTGGAAGTGCGCGACGACATAGTAGGTGTCGTGCAGCGGGCGATCGAGACCGGCATTGGCGAGCTGGACGCCGGTGACGCCGCCCAGCGTGAACAGAAAGATGAAGCCGATCGCCCACAGCATCGGGGTCTTCAGCGAGATCGACCCGCCCCACATTGTGGCGACCCAGGAGAAGATCTTCACGCCCGTCGGCACCGCGATGACCATGGTGGCGAAGACGAAGTAGCGCTGCGTGTCGAGCGACAGGCCGGTCGTGTACATGTGGTGCGCCCAGACGATGAAGCCGACGGCGCCGATCGCGACCATGGCATAGGCCATGCCGAGGTAGCCGAACACCGGCTTCTTCGAGAAGGTCGAGACGATGTGGCTGACGATGCCGAAGCCCGGCAGGATCAGGATGTAGACTTCCGGGTGACCGAAGAACCAGAACAGGTGCTGGAACAGGATGGGGTCACCGCCGCCATCCGGCGTGAAGAAGGTGGTGCCGAAATTGCGGTCGGTGAGCAGCATGGTGATGCCGCCGGCCAGGACCGGCAGCGACAAAAGCAGCAGGAAGGCGGTGATCAGCACCGACCAGGCAAACAGCGGCATCTTGTGCAGGGTCATGCCCGGCGCGCGCATGTTGAAGATGGTGGTGATGAAGTTGATGGCGCCGAGGATCGAGGAGGCGCCGGCGATGTGCAGCGACAGGATCGCCAGATCCATGGCGGGCCCGGGCTGGCCGGATGTCGACAGCGGCGGATAGATCGTCCAGCCGCCGCCGACGCCAAAGGCGCCCGGCGCGCTCGGCACGAACATCGAGGTGAGCAGTAGGATCAGGGCCGGCGGCAGCAGCCAGAAGGAGATGTTGTTCATGCGCGGGAAGGCCATGTCCGGCGCGCCGATCATGATCGGCACCATCCAGTTGGCGAAGCCGCCGATCAGCGCCGGCATGACCATGAAGAAGATCATAATCAGCGCGTGTGCGGTGGTGAAGGCATTGTACATGCTCTTGCCGCCGTCGAGCGCCGCGTCGCCGTTCATGCCGTAGACCATCTGCGCCAGACCGGTGAAGATCTGGATGCCCGGCTCCTGCAGCTCCATGCGCATGACGACCGACAGCGCGCCGCCGATGATGCCGGCGCAGATCGCGAAGATCAGATAGAGCGTGCCGATGTCCTTGTGATTGGTCGAATAGACCCAGCGGACCCAGCCATGATAGGGCTTGTGGTCGTGATCGTCGTGAGCTGCAGCCTCTGCCATGTTCCGCTCCATTCCCTGATCTTTCCTGGCCGCGGCATCAGTTGCCGGCAGCCGCTACCTTGTCTTGAGCATCAACCTCGGCCATCAGCGCCTTGTTGGCGCCGGGCAGGTCGGTCTTGGCTGCGGCCAGCCAGGTGTTGTACTGCGCGTCGGAGACGACGCGGATGGCGATCGGCATGAAGGCGTGGTCCTTGCCGCACAGCTCCGAGCACTGGCCGTAGTAGAGGCCTTCCTTCTCGGCCTTGAACCAGATCTCGTTGATGCGGCCGGGCACGGCGTCGGTCTTGACGCCGAAGGACGGCATGGCGAAGGCATGGATCACGTCGGTCGCCGTCACCAGGACGCGGGTCATGGTGTTGACCGGCACGACCAGTTCGTTATCGACGGCGAGCAAGCGCGGATAGAGCTTGCGGTCTTCCTTGCCGGCGGCGGCGCGGTCGGCGTCCTGGAGGATAGCGGAGTTGAAGGAGAGCGTCTTGTCGAGCTGGTATTCGTAGTCCCAGTTCCACTGGTTGGCGGTCGCCTTGAGCGTCAGCTTGGCTTCCTCCGGCGGCGTGTACTGCGCGGTGAGCAGCTGGAACGAGGGGATGGCCAGGCAGAGCAGGATGACAACCGGCCCGACCGTCCAGATCACCTCGATCAGCGTGTTGTGGCTGGTGCGCGACGGCACCGGATTGACGCTGGCGCGGAACTTCAGGATGCAATAGGCGAGCAGGAACAGCACGAACAGCGTGATCGGCACGATGAACCACAGCGTGTAGTGCTCGAACCAGGTCACCTGCCGCATGATGTCTGTGACGGCGGGCTGGAAGGTCATCTCCCAGGGCTGCGGCTGGGCCGCATGGGCGGATGCGCCGGCAAAGACAGCGACGGCGGCAGCGGCGCTTGCTAGGAATTTTCTCATCGCCCTCATCATCTCCCATTTTCTCGCGGCCGTATGCGCAAGAATATCGAATAGCGCCGGGACGGGAATCCCGGACAGTCCCAAGGCTGGTTCAAACCATACTCTAATTGCCTCCGCAAGAAAGGAGCGGAGGAAACCGTGCGGCATTTTTGCGCGCAAGTGCGACCACGCCTTCGGGACGGCAAAGCGGCCTCTGCCGATCACCGGCGCGTGATCGGCAGTGAACGCTCCGGACCCGCATGCCGCGTGGTCGCAATTCGGGCGAATTTGGCTTGGAAAAGCGCTGAATTGCCCATGTCCGGGCGGGCTGGCGGCGGTCTCGTCCTTTACTTGGCTGTCGCTCGGCTTCAAAGTGCCGTGATTCGCAATGGAGCCGTCATGAGACTCTGGCTTTCGAGAACCTTGGCGAAGGTCATCTTTCTCGCCGCCTTGCTTGGCGCCTGCCTGTCCGGCACGGGCGCATCGTACGCCGCACAAGCCAATGCCGCGCAGCAGCCGAGCGGCACTGTGCGCTCGACGCATGGCGCTTGGTCGATCATCTGCGACACGCCGGCCGGCGCGACGTCGGAGCAATGCGTGATGATGCAGAACGTCGTCGCCGAGGACCGGCCGGAGATGGGGCTGTCGGTGGTCGTTTTGCGCACCGCCGACAACAAGGCGGAGATCCTGCGTGTGCTGGCCCCGCTCGGCGTTCTCCTGCCCAACGGGCTTGGCCTCAATGTCGATGGCAAGGACATCGGGCGGGCCTATTTCGTACGCTGCTTCCAGGACGGCTGCTATGCCGAGGTGATCCTCGAAAAGCCGCTCCTCGACACGCTGAAGACCGGCACCTCGGCCACCTTCATCGTCTTCCAGACGCCGGAAGAAGGCATCGGCATTCCTGTCGACCTCAAGGGTTTCGCCGACGGTTTTGCCGCGCTCCCCTGATCCTAGCCGGGCAGGCTGCGACGACGGCGGTGGCCTGACACCGGTGTGATCGGGGCTGTTGCCGATTGTCTCGGCGCGCCTTCGCCCCTACATGGGGGAACGACCAATCCTCCCGCGGACGGACCTGCCATGAACAGCCTGATCGGCCAATTCGACATTTCCGGCGATCGCCTGAAGAAGATCGTCGCCGAGACCATCAACGGCGCCGACGATGGCGAACTGTTCCTCGAATACAGCGAAAGCGAGGCGCTGATGTTCGACAATGGCCGGCTGAAGACCGCGAACTTCAACACCGACCAGGGTTTCGGATTGCGCGCTGTCGCCGGCGAGGCCAGCGGCTATGCGCATTCGAGCGATCTTTCGGAAGCCTCGCTGCTGCGCGCCGCGGACGCCGTCTCGGCGGTCAAGGGCGGCTATTCCGGGACGCTCGCCGCGGCACCCGCCCGCACCAACCGCCATCTCTATGGCGAGGAAAACCCGATCCCCTCGCCTTCCTTCGAAGCCAAGGCGAAGCTTCTGCAGGAGATCGATGCCTGGCTGCGCGCCGAGGATCCGCGCGTGCGACAGGTGACGGCTTCGCTGGCGGCGTCCTGGCAGCATGTCGAGATCGTGCGCGCCGACGGCCAGATGGTGCGCGACATCCGCC
>NZ_RZOT01000289.1:0-7589 GCF_003999085.1 Mesorhizobium sp. M4A.F.Ca.ET.090.04.2.1 | reverse complement strand
GGATCGGGCTGCTCTATGTGGCGCCGGCGGTGGCGCTGGTCACGGTGTTCTTCATCGTGCCGCTCGCCATGACGGCGTGGATGTCGCTCAACAACTGGCCGCTGATGGGCGAGCACTCTTACATCGGCCTCGGCAATTACTGGGCGATCCTGCGCGACACGCGCTTCTGGAACGCGCTGCGCTTTACCGGCTGGTACACGCTGGTGGTGACGATCGCGATCTTCGCCGTCGCCTTTCCGCTGGCGATCTTCATCGAGCGGCCGCGGGCGATGACCAATGTCTACCGCACCGCCTTCTTCATGCCGGCCGTCATCGGCTTCGCCTCGGCCAGCCTGCTGTGGTCGTGGCTCTTGAACGTCGATTCCGGCCTGTTCAGCCCGGCCGCCTACGCGCTCGGCCTGACCGAGAAGAAGTTCAATCTGCTCGCCACCTTCCAGCCGGCCTTCTGGTCGATCATCGCCATGGTCGTGTGGAAGGTGGCGGGCTTCACCATGATCATCCTGATGACCGGCCTGCAGTCGATCCCGTCGGAGCTGCAGGAGGCGGCGATGATCGACGGGGCAGGGCCGTTCGCGCGCTTTCGCGCGATTACCCTGCCGCTGATGCGCCGCACGCTGGCGCTGGCGCTGATCCTGTCGGTCGCCGGCTCCATCCTCGCCTTCGACCAGTTCTACATCATCCTGCGCGGCGGCCCGCGCAACCAGACGCTGACCGCCGTCTACTGGATCTTCAACCAGTCCTTCGTGTCGTTCAAGCTCGGCTATGGCGCCGCGCTCTCGATGATCCTGCTGCTGATCCTCGTCGTGCTCAGCCTCGTCCAGCTCTGGCTGCTGCGCAAACCGGAGGGGGTCGACTGATGGCGCAGGCCCGCAGCCGCAACAGCCGCATCCGGCTCGGCATCGCCGAGCACTTGACCGGCATCACCGCCTCGCTGCTGTTCCTGGCGCCGATCGTCTGGACGGTGCTGTCGGCCTTCAAGCCGTCGCAGGAGGCGCGCCTGCCGCCGCTGCCGCCGTGGCCGACCACCGGCTTCTCGGTCGAGAATTACGGCACGCTCAACACCTTCGGCGACGGGCTCTGGCTGCCGGCGCAAAACAGCATCTACGTCTCGGTGATGACGGTGGTGTTTTCCGTCATCGTCAGCGTGCTTGCCGGCTACGGCTTCTCGCGCTTCCGCTTTCCCTTCAAGGACGTGCTCTTCGTCGTCATCCTGTCGACGATCATGATCCCGTTCCAGTCGATCCTGACGCCGATCTTCCTGGTGCTGACCAAGGTCGGCCTGCACAACACGCTGACCGGGCTGGTCTGCGTCTATGTCACGCTGCAGCTGCCGTTCTCGATCTTCATGATGCGCAACGCCTTCGACGCGGTGCCGCGCGAGATCGAGGAGGCCGCCCGCATGGACGGCGCCAACAACGTCACCATGCTGTTGCAGGTCATGCTGCCGCTGGTGTGGCCCGGCATCGTCACCATCGCGCTGTTCGCCTTCCTCGGCGCCTGGAACGAGTTCCTGGCCGCACTGGTGCTGATGACCGACCAGTCCAAGTTCACCCTGCCGATCATGATGACGGCGCTGCAGTCCGGCCGCTTCGGCGCCATCGACTGGGGTGCCGTGCAGGCCGGCGTCACCGTGATGATGGTGCCGTGCCTGATCCTCTTCCTGGCGCTGCAGCGCTTCTACATCCGCGGCCTGATGGCCGGCGCCGTGAAATGACCCGCGCTGAACCGACACTTTCGAAATTGAATGGAGTTAGCCGATGACCGCACTGAAATCCGCCGCGCAGCACACCGGCAAGCCGAAGCTCGCCTTCCGTCCGCTGCCGGTGCCGCAGGTCGACGTGCGCGGCTTCTGGGGCGACCGGGTCGACGCGGTTGCCGCGCGCACCGCCGAGATCCTCTACGAGCGCTGCGTCGAGGCCCGCATGCTGGAGCAGATCGACCCCGACCGGCCGTCGCCGGGCGTCGTCATCCCGTTCCATTCGCCGTCACCGGACGAGGCCGCCAATCCCGGCTTCACCGGCTCGACGGTGACGACGCAGATGTTCTGGGACTCCGACTGGGGCAAGACCATCGAGACCGCCGCCTATTCGCTCTACAGGCGCCGCAACGACACGCTGGAGAAAAAGATCGACGCCGTCATCGACCTCTACGGCAGGCTGCAGCAGTCCGACGGCTACCTGTCGAGCTGGTACCAGCGCATCCAGCCCGGCCTGCGCTGGACCAATTTGCGCGACTGCCACGAGCTCTACTGCGCCGGCCATCTGATCGAGGGCGCGGTCGCCTATTTCCAGGCCACCGGCAAGCGCAAGCTGCTCGACATCATGTGCCGCTATGTCGACCACATCGCCGACACATTCGGCCCCGAGCCCGGCAAGAAGAAGGGCTATTGCGGCCATGAGGAGATCGAGCTGGCGCTGGTCAAGCTGTCGCGGGCGACCGGCGAGCAGAAATACATGGACCTGGCAAAGTACTTCATCGACCAGCGCGGCCAGCAGCCGCACTATTTCGACGAGGAGGCGGGCGCCCGCGGCACCGACCCGAAGGCCTATCATTTCAAAACCTACGAATACAACCAGTCGCACAGACCGGTGCGCGAGCAGGACAAGGTCGTTGGCCACGCGGTCAGGGCGATGTATCTGTTCTCAGGCATGGCCGATGTCGCCACCGAATATGGCGACGACACGCTGCGCGCAGCACTCGACCGGCTGTGGGACGATCTGACCACCAAGAGCCTCTATGTCACCGGCGGCCTCGGCCCGTCGGCGCACAATGAAGGCTTCACCAGCGACTACGACCTGCCCAACGAGACCGCCTATGCCGAGACCTGCGCCGCGGTCGGCCTGGTGTTCTGGTCGAGCCGCATGCTCGGCATGGGGCCCAACGCGCGCTATGCCGACATGATGGAGCGGGCGCTCTACAACGGCTCGATCTCCGGCCTGTCGCTCGACGGCTCGCTGTTCTTCTACGAGAACCCGCTGGAAAGCCGCGGCCGGCACAATCGCTGGAAATGGCACCGCTGCCCGTGCTGCCCGCCCAATATCGGCCGCATGGTGGCGTCGATCGGCAGCTATTTCTACGGCCTCGCCGACGACGCGCTGGCCGTCCACCTCTATGGCGATTCGACGGCCCGCTTCGAGATATCGGGCAAGCCGGTGAGCCTGGTCCAGACCAGCAACTATCCCTGGGAGGGCGCCGTCTCGATCCGCGTCGAGCCGGCGGCGCCGGTCGCCTTCACCCTGCACCTGCGCGTGCCGGCCTGGTGCCGCAAGGCGGCGCTCAAGGTCAACGGCAAGGCGGTGGCTCTCGATGCCGTCTTGAGCGACGGCTACGCGGCGATCCAGCGCGAATGGCAAAAGGGCGACTGCGTCGAGCTCGACCTCGACATGTCGATCGCCCGCCTCTTCGCCAATCCGGAAGTGCGCCATGACATCGGCCGTGTCGCGCTGGCGCGCGGCCCGCTGATCTACTGCGTCGAGGCGACCGACAATCCCGGCCAGTTGCACCGCATCAGCCTGCCGCGCATGGCGGAGATCGAGGCGCATCACGAGCCGAACCTGCTCGGCGGCATCGTCACGCTTTCGGCCACCGGCAACAGGGAGGCGTCGGAGGATTGGCGCAACGGCCTCTACCGCGCCGCGCCGCCGGCTCTGGATAAGGCGAGGGTGAAGGCCGTTCCCTACTATGCCTGGGACAACCGCGATCCCGGCGAGATGCTGGTCTGGCTGCGGGAGGGCTGATCCACCGCGTCAAAGATGCACAAAAGCCGTGAGCGGCAGGTGGTCCGACGCGACCCGCGACAGCGGCGTGTCATGCGCTTCCACCGCCGAGACCATGCCGTTGCGGTTGCCCATGATCCGGTCGAGCGCAAGCACCGGCAGGCCCGAGGGAAAGGTGGGCACGGCTGGCGGCGGGCCGAAGGTGGTGTGCAGCGTGTTCAGCGCAGAGCGGTTGCCCAGCCGCCACTCGTTGAGGTCGCCGAGCAGCAGCGTTGGCCTCTCATCCGCGCTGCTCATGATGTCGAGCACGACACGCGCTTGTTCGGAGCGCGACCGTCGCAGCAGGCCGAGATGGGCGGCAATCACCCGCAGCGGCCGTTTCTCGTCGAGATCGATTTCGGCGACCAGCGCGCCACGCGGCTCCAGCCCCGGAAGCTTGATCTGGTGGACGTCGCGCACCGTGCCGCGCTTGAACAGCAGCACATTGCCGCGCCAGCCATGGCCCTTGCCGTTTCCGGACACCGGCACCGGCACCAGCCCCGTTTCGTGTTCGAGCCGCGCAAGGTCGAGCAGCCCGGCACGGTCGCCGAAGCGGTTGTCGGCCTCCTGCAAGGCGATGACGTCGGGACTGATTTCGCGGATGACGCGGGCGGTCCGTTCGGGATCGAACTTGCGGTCGGTGCCGATGCATTTGTGGACGTTGTAGGAGGCGACCACCATCTCGGCGCCGTCGACCCGCTTGCGCGGCGTCGCCTTCGCCTTCCGCGCCTTTCGGTGGCGGATCGACAGGAGCACGGTCTCCGGCAGGTTGCGTCCGTTTATCTCCATGGTCCTGCTGCTCTGTTCCTTGCGCTATAGATAGGGCGATCCCAGCCACAGCAACCGGTCGAAGACGCGAATGACGAAGGGGCGGGCCTTCAACGTCTCAAGCGTCACCGGCTGCGCGGAGGCGATGGCCGATCCGATGCGTGTCTCGATCTCGGCGGCAAAGTCCGCATCAAGAACTTCCATGTCGATCTCGAAATTCAGCCTCAACGACCGGGCGTCGAGATTGGAGGAGCCGATATAGGCCCAGACGCCGTCGATCGCCATCAGTTTCGAATGGTCGAAGGCGCCTTCGTGGCGCCAGACGCGGCAATAATGCTTCAGCACCTGGTCGAACTGCGCCGTCATCGCGCGGTCGACGAGGAAGAGGTTGTTTACCGCCGGCACGACGATGTCGATCTCGACGCCGCGCCGCGCCGCCGTGGTCAGCGCGCTGATCAGTTCGCGGTCCGGCAGGAAGTACGGCGACATGATGCGGATCGACTTGCGGGCAACCGAGAACGCCCCCATCAGCAGCTTGTGGTTGGTTTCGTTCGAGGCATCCGGCCCCGACGCCACGGCCCGCACCAACATCGGCTGGCCGGGCGCCGACAAGGGGGCTGCCACTTGCCAGGTTTCGCCCTTCAGGGCCTCGTTGCCGGCGAAGCGCCAGTCCTCGGCGGCGACCGAGAAAAGGTCGGCCACCACCGGGCCGGTGACCTTGAAGTGTGTGTCCCGTGAACTGTCGGAGCCGACGAATTCGGCGGAGAATCCCTTGCGGATATTCATGCCTCCCGTGAACGCCACAGTGCCGTCGACGACAAGGATCTTCCTGTGGGTCCTCAGATTCGCATAGGGAAGTCTCAAGCCCATGACGATGTTGCCGTTGAAAAGGTCGGTGGTGACGTTCGCTTCCTTGAGTTGCTTGAGGATGCTGGGCACGGAGTAGCGCACGCCGACGGCGTCAATCAGCACGCGCACGCTGACGCCGCGTTTGACGGCGTTGCCAAGCGATTGGACGAAGATCGCCCCGACCGCATCATTGTCGAAGATGTAGGTTTCGAGAAGGACGCTGCGCTCCGCCCCGTCGATGGCGTGGCACATCGCGCTGTAGGCTTCGTCGCCTGTTTCCAGCACGGCGATTGCGTTTCCCGATGTCAGGGCGCGGCGTGTCACCCTGTCGCCCAGCGTCTTCAGCCCGACGAAGCGTAAGCCAAACTCGGCCGTGATCAGGTCTTCGGCGGCGATGTCGCGCTCCTGCTTTGTCAGGGCGGCCTCGCCGGAAAGCGGCCGCATGGCGCTGATCGTCGCCCTGCGGATGCGGTTGATGCCGGCGATGGCGTAGATGATGGCGCCCAGGAAGGGCGACAGCAGCATCACGCCCACCCAGCCGGTGGCGGCGCGCACGTCTTCCTTCGTCATGATGGCGTGGACGATGCCGACGGCCGCCATCGCTAGGGAGAGGGCGAGGATCAGCGTAGACCAGTGACTCGCAATCGCCTGCAACATCGGCCCGACTATTGTGCGAGCTGCCGCGGAAGGCAATGCGTTAGGTCAGGGCGATCCGTGAAAAACGCGTGGCGGTCCGGAAATTCTCTGGGATGTCCATCTGCGTCGCTGGCTGGACCTGGAGGTCGATTGATCCGCTTCTACGCTCAAACTTTTAGTCGAGATCAGCGCACTGCAGTGTTGTGCATGGCAACATGATCATTTCCATGTGGGCTGAAATGTCCACCCTGTGGCTGCGCCGCCACCGGTCCTCCAGGGCGAGGGCCTGCGTCAAATCATGTCATTCTCCGAACGACCCAGAGCGACCGGCCCGCATGAGCGATTCCGGACACGAGTCGAAGGCGAGGATCATCCTTGAGCCGGTCGGCCTCAACCACATCGAGAAGCAGGATCCGCTGATCGGTCTCGTTTGCGTTCGGCGTGATCCAGCAGCGACGATCCTCGCAGCAAAGCCCGGCTTGCGGATGCTCCTGGAGGTACTCAATCGCATATTCGGCGTCCACTTTTCTCGGTCCCGCGTCCACGGACATTTGCTCTTTTCCTCCTCCGTCTGCGATCGGCCAGGAATTATACTCGATTATGGCGGTGCGCGGCGCGCCACCGCTGGCGCGCCTAAGGGGGAGGGGTCGAACCAAGCCCTGCTGCCCGGGCTCGTGCGAAAGCCGATCCAGCGCATCTCGAAGCGCAGTGGCGGCACCGCCACGCTCGTCGGCGGACATCAGCTCCGGTTCAAGTTCCAGCCTGAAGTGCGGCAGCTCGGTTCGAACGGCGCGACAAGCGCCCGCTAGATTGGCCTTCAGATCGATGACGCGGTAGGTGGCGACGGGGTAGGCGATCCCCTTGACCTGCACGTGCCCCATCTCCGCACAATCGATCGTGTCCTTCACTTGCGCAAACGTCTCGTAGGAAATGAGGATGGCCCCCGGTGCCGCCTCCTGTTCCAGACGCGAGGCGAGATTCACGGCGCCGCCGATTATCGTGTAGTCCATCCGGTCCTCGCTGCCGAAGTTACCGACGGTGCAGTAGTCGGTATGGATGCCGATGCGGCAGCGCAGCGGTGTTTCGATCCCCATGTCCCGCCAGACTTCGGTGAGCTCGCTGATCCGGTTTTGCATGGCAAGCGCCATCTGCACGCAAGCCAGCGCGTCCTCCTTGACGCCGCGCGTCTCAGGGTCGCCGAAAAACATCAGGATCGCGTCGCCGACGTACTTGTCGATCGTGGCACCATGATCCGACGCGATTTTCGACATTTCCGTCAGGTAGTGATTGAGGAGCTGGGTGAGATCCTCGGACTCCATTTTGTCGGTGGTCTCGGTAAAGCCGGCGATGTCGGAGAAGCATATAGTCAGCTTCTTGCGTTGACTGGCGATTCTAACATCTTGGCGGCCGGTGAATATCGAGCTGTACACCTGGGGCGCCAGATATTTGGCCAGCTTGTTGGAAAGCGCCTCCAGGGCAGTGGACTTCTCGGCGAGGTTCTCCTCCCTTTGCTTCAGCTCGGTGATGTCGGAATAGACGGCGACCGTGCCGCCGGCACTGATCCGCCGCTCGCTTATCATG
>NZ_RZOT01000288.1:0-7590 GCF_003999085.1 Mesorhizobium sp. M4A.F.Ca.ET.090.04.2.1 | reverse complement strand
ACTGGGAAGAACTCGTCCGCGTGGTGCTCGCATCGTTTCGCGCGGAAAGCGCCAAATATGTCGGCGACCCGGACTTCGACCGGCTGATCGCGCTGATGATGCGTTCAAGTCCCGAGTTCCGCGACTGGTGGCCGCAGCGTGATGTGGCGCGGAGATTGTCAGGGGTGAAGCATGTCAGGCACCCGAGCGCCGGCGCCATGACATTCGAGCATATGAGCCTTTCGATCGACGACGGTTCCGACATGCGGCTGATCGTCTACACGCCGCTTGCCGAGCAGAATTCGATCGCCAAATTGCAGAAGCTGCTCGACGCGCTGCCGGCCGATCGGCGCAGCGCCTGACGCCATCTACACTTTCAGCCCTTCGGCTTCAGCCCGTCGATGAACAATTGCTCGAGGAAGCGCGCGGCGTCCTCGAAGCGGCCGTCGCCGCCGCGGTCGGCGCCAAGCACGGCGCGGACTTGGACGTCGAAATCGGCATAGTGCTGCGTCGTTGCCCAGATCGAGAAGATCAGGTGCCAAGGGTCGGTGCGAGCGATCTTGCCGGCGCGCATCCAGCCCTTGATGACGGCCGCCTTCTCGTCGACCAGCGTTTTCAGCTCGCCTTCCAGCAGCGGCATGATGCGCGGCGCGCCCTGCAGGATCTCATTGGCGAACAGCCGGCTCTCGCGCGGGAAATCGCGCGCCATTTCGAGCTTGCGCCTGATGTAGCTGCGCAGCTCGGTGAGAGGGTCGCCGATGTCGTCGAGTTCCCTGAGCGGCGCCAGCCACGTCTCGAGCAGCCGCTCCATCAGCGTTTCGTGAATGTCTTCCTTGCGGCGGAAGTAGTAGAGCAGGTTCGGCTTCGACATGCCGGCCGCTTCGGCGATCTGGTCGATGGTAGAGCCGCGAAAACCGTTGGTGGAGAAGACCTCGAGCGCGGCTTCCAGGATCAGCTCGCGCTTTTCCTGCTGGATGCGGGTGCGGCGGGGGGGGGAACCTTCCATGGCGGCCGTCACCCCCGTAAACCTTCGCCGCGAGCGTCATCTGGACCAATTCTCTGGACCAGTTTTTCCTTGGCCTGTGGAGCGCGCTTCCGATGCCGCATTTCCGTTAGTAATCCCTTGACCGCCGACATGGCGGTGCTAACGTTTGTCCAATCGGTCAAAATTTGCGTAGCACGAAAACGCAGCTGAGACCAAGTGCTGGGAAGACCAAGCGTTAGCCGCACCGAAACAGGTTACAAGGGGAAGTCTTGGTCATGTCCAACCGGCTGAAAGTCACGCCGAACGATCTCAGCGCATTCTGGATGCCGTTCACGGCGAACCGGCAATTCAAGCAGGCGCCGCGCATGTTCGTGTCCGCCAAGGACATGCATTACACCACCAGCGACGGCCGCAAGGTGCTCGACGGCACCGCCGGTCTCTGGTGCGTCAATGCCGGCCACTGCCGGCCGAAGATCACCGAGGCGATCCAGCACCAGGCGGCCGAGCTCGACTATGCGCCGGCCTTCCAGATGGGCCACCCGATCGTCTTCGAACTGGCGAACCGCCTGGTCGACATCGCGCCGAAGGGCATGGACCATGTCTTCTTCACCAATTCCGGCTCGGAATCGGTCGATACCGCGCTGAAGATGGCGATCGCCTATCACCGCGCCAGGGGCGAGGGCTCGCGCACCCGGCTGATCGGCCGCGAGCGCGGCTATCACGGCGTCAATTTCGGCGGCATCTCGGTCGGCGGCATCGTCAACAACCGCAAGATGTTCGGCACGCTGCTCGGCGGCGTCGACCATATGCCGCATACGCATCTGCCGGAAAAGAACGCCTTCTCCAAGGGCGTGCCGGAGCATGGCGCGGAACTCGCCAACGAACTCGAGCGCATCGTCGCGCTACATGACGCCTCGACCATCGCGGCCGTTATCGTCGAGCCGGTGGCCGGCTCGACCGGCGTCATCCTGCCGCCGAAGGGCTATCTGCAGAAGCTGCGCGAGATCTGCACCAAGCACGGCATCCTGTTGATCTTCGATGAGGTCATCACCGGCTTCGGACGCCTCGGCACACCGTTCGCCGCCGACTATTTCGGCGTCACGCCGGACATCATGACCACCGCCAAGGGCGTCTCCAACGGCGTTATCCCGATGGGCGCGGTGTTCGTGACGAAGGAGATCCACGACGCCTTCATGACCGGACCCGATCACATGATCGAGTTCTTCCACGGCTATACCTATTCGGGCAATCCGATCGCCTGTGCCGCGGCGCTCGGCACGCTCGACACCTACAAGGACGAAGGCCTGCTGACCCGGGGCGAGGAGCTGGCGCCCTACTGGGAAGATGCGCTGCATTCGCTGAAGGGCGAGCCGAACGTCATCGATATCAGGAACATCGGCCTGATCGGCGCGATCGAACTGGCGCCGATTGCCGGGCAGCCGACGAAGCGGGCCTTCTCGGCCTTCGTCAAGGCGTTCGAGCACGGCGCGCTGATCCGCACCACCGGCGACATCATCGCGCTGTCGCCGCCGCTGATCATCACAAAGGGTCAGATCAACGAATTGATCGACCATCTGCGCGATGTTCTGAGGTCGATAGACTAGACTGCTTTGTCCGGTTGGGCGGCGTCGGGAACCGCCGCCCGATCGGATCGTGAAATGAGAGGACTTTGAATGGCGGCCCCCGGCGAGAATCTGCGAATCAATTCAGACCGTTTGTGGGATTCCATCATGGAGATGGCGAAGATCGGCCCCGGCATTGCCGGCGGCAACAATCGCCAGACCGTGACCGACGAGGACGGCGAGGGCCGGCACCTGTTCAAGCGCTGGTGCGAGGCCGCGGGCCTCGAAATGGGGCTCGACGAGATGGGCACCATGTTTGCCCGCCGCGAGGGCACCGATCCCAGTCTGCCGCCGGTCTATGTCGGCAGCCATCTCGACACCCAGCCGACCGGCGGCAAGTATGACGGCGTGCTCGGCGTCCTCGGCGGGCTGGAAGTCGTGCGCTCGCTCAACGATCTCGGCATCAAGACCAGGCACCCGATCGTCGTTACCAATTGGACGAACGAGGAAGGCGCGCGCTTCGCGCCGGCCATGATGGCCTCCGGCGTCTTCGCCGGCGTGCTCGACCAGGCCGACGTCTACGAACATGTCGACAAGGACGGCAAGAAGTTCGGCGAGGAGCTGGAGCGCATCGGCTGGAAGGGCACCGAGAAAGTCGGCGAGCGCAAGATCCACGCCTTCTTCGAACTGCATATCGAGCAGGGGCCTATTCTTGAAGATGAAGGCATCGACATCGGTGTCGTCACGCACGGCCAGGGCCTGAAATGGCTGCAGGTGACGCTGACCGGCAAGGAGGCGCATACCGGCTCGACGCCGATGCCGAAGCGCCGCAATGCCGGGCTCGGCATGGCGCGGGTGATCGAGCTGGTGCACGAGATCGCCATGGACTATCAGCCGGACGCTGTCGGCGCTGTCGGCCATATGCAGGCCTATCCGAACTCGCGCAACATCATTGCCGGGCGCACCGTCTTCACCATCGACATCCGCTCGCCGGAAAAGGAGGTGCTCGACGCCATGGACGCGCGCGTGCGCGAAGGCATCGACACGATCTGCGATGCGCTCGACATCAAATACCAGATCGAGCAGGTCGGCCATTTCGATCCGGTCACCTTCGACAAGGGCTGCGTCAAGGCGATCCGCGATGCAGCCGACCGGCTCGGCTACACGCATCGCAACATCGTCTCGGGCGCCGGCCACGATGCCTGCTGGATCAACCGCGTCGCCCCGACAGCGATGGTGATGTGCCCCTGCGTCGACGGGCTCAGCCACAACGAGGCCGAAGAGATCACCAAGGAATGGGCCGGCGCCGGCGCCGACGTGCTGTTCCATGCCGTGGTGGAGACGGCTGTCATCGTGGAGTGAGGTCTGAAATTTAGAATTCAACGCTGCTCGCAAAGAAGCGCGACTGGAACAGGGGAACGAGAAAATGACCAAAGTGATCAGGAACGGCACGATCATCACGGCCGACCGCACCTGGAAAGCAGACGTGCTGATGCAGCACGGCAAGATCGTCGCCATCGGTTCGAACTTGCACGGCGATCATGAGTTCGACGCCACCGGCTGCTACGTCATGCCGGGCGGCATCGATCCGCACACTCATCTCGAAATGCCGTTCATGGGCACCTATTCGGCCGACGATTTCGAATCCGGCACCCGCGCGGCACTGTCCGGCGGCACGACCATGGTGGTCGATTTCTGCCTGCCGGCGCCGAAGCAGTCGCTGCTCGAAGCCTTGCAGATGTGGGACAACAAGACCTCGAAGGCGGCCTGCGACTATTCCTTCCACATGGCGGTCACCTGGTGGGGCAAGCAGGTGTTCGACGAGATGGCGACCGTCGTCGACAGAGGCATCACTTCGTTCAAGCACTTCATGGCCTACAAGGGCGCGCTGATGGTCGACGACGACGAGATGTACGCGTCGTTCCAGCGCTGCGCCGATCTCGGCGCGCTGCCGCTGGTGCATGCCGAAAATGGCGACGTGGTCGCTGCGCTTTCGCAAAAGCTTCTCGCCGCCGGCAACAACGGTCCGGAGGGGCATGCCTATTCGCGGCCGCCGGAAGTGGAGGGCGAGGCGACCAACCGCGCCATCATGATCGCCGACATGGCCGGCGTGCCGCTCTATGTCGTGCACGTTTCCTGCGAGCAGGCGCATGAGGCCATCCGTCGGGCGCGGCAGAAGGGCATGCGGGTGTTCGGCGAGCCGCTGATCCAGCACCTGACGCTCGACGAGAGCGAATATTTCAACAAGGACTGGGACCATGCCGCGCGCCGCGTGATGAGCCCGCCCTTCCGCAACAAGCTGCACCAGGACTCGCTGTGGGCGGGCCTGCAGGCCGGATCGCTGCAAGTGGTGGCGACCGACCACTGCTCGTTCACCACGCAGCAGAAGCGCAATGGCGTCGGCGACTTCACCAAGATCCCGAACGGCACGGGCGGCCTCGAGGACCGGCTGCCGGTGCTGTGGACGACAGGCGTCAACACCGGCCGGCTGACGATGAACGAGTTCGTCGCGGTGACCTCGACCAACATCGCCAAGATCCTCAACATGTATCCGAAGAAGGGCGCCATCGTCGAAGGCGCGGATGCAGACATCCTGGTCTGGGATCCGAAGCGCAAGAAGACGATCACCTCGAAGAAGCAGCAGTCGGTGATCGACTACAACGTCTTCGAAGGCTTCGTGGTGACTGGCCTGCCGCGCTTCGTCTTCTCGCGCGGCGAACTGTCGATCGAGGAGGCGGAGGTCAAGGCCAAGGTCGGCCATGGCGAATTCGTCGCCCGCGAGCCGAACGCCGCGGTCAACCGGGCACTGTCGACCTGGAAGGAGATCAGCGCGCCGCGCAAGGTGGAGCGCACAGGCATTCCGGCGACCGGGGTTTGAGCGTGCGCGTTTCTCATCTTGCGTTTGCGGCCGCAGCGCTGCTCGTCGCTGGTCAGGCTTCCGCGGCGGCGATCGACCTGTCGAAGCCCTATGGCAACAAATCCGGCTGCATCAACAAGAACGGCCAGGAAATCTATGCCGAGGACATGCTGCTGTTGACCGACGAGGCATTCGTCACGGTGGCGAGTGCCTGCACCTTTACCGAAAAGAAGGCACAGGCCGACGGCTCGCTGCTGGTCAAGGCGCAATGCCAGGCGGAAGGCGAGGAGGGTGAGTCACCCGCCCAGTTCACCATCAAGCGCAGCGCCAAGAACGCCAAAAAGCTGGTGATCGCCGACGAGGACGGCAATGTCATGGGAGAAGTCTCCCGGTGCAAATGACGCTTGGAGTTTTTCCCTCGATTCCGAAGCGAGACAGCATTTGTGCGACGCCACGCGATTCCGCTTGGCTGCAAAATGCCCTAGGCGACCAGCGCATCCAGTTCCGGCAGCAGGACGACGCTTTCCTGCTCGTTGGGATCGGTGCGGGCGATGACCGCCGACGAGGGCGCGCCGCTCAGATTGGCGGGCAGATGCGGCACGCCGGCCGGGATATAGAACAGGTCGCCGGCCTTGACGACGATGTGATGCTCAAGGCGGTCGCCATACCAGGTGTGGACCTCGCCGGAGAGCACGTAGATCGCCGTCTCATGGTTCTCATGCATATGCGCCTTGGCGCGGGCGCCAGGCGGCATGGTGAGCACGTGCATGCAGATGCCGGACGAGCCGACCGACTCGGTGGCAATGCCGGCGAAATAGGTCAAACCCTGCTTGCCTTCATAAGTGCTTTCGGGGCGGATAAGATGACAAGTCGGTTTGAGCGACATCGGGGAAACTCCGGGCGTCGGGCTGGCGGGACAAGGCCAATGGGGCAGGGTGAGTGGAAAACAACGTCGCGATAAAAGCAATCGGAATCCAGCTGGCGCCGCAGGCACGGGAACGGGCAGGCGCCAGCCAATGACCGGACAGTCGCCAGCCGTCGTTTCGGCAAGCAAGCTAGGCCTCACCTTCCAGACCAATGACGGTCCGGTGCAGGCGCTGTCCAATGTCGACCTCACCATCGGCAAGGGCGAGTTCGTCTCCTTCATCGGTCCGTCCGGCTGCGGCAAGACGACGTTGCTCAGGGTCATCGCCGATCTGGAGAAGCCGACATCGGGGACCATTTCGGTCAACGGCCTGACGCCGGAGCAGGCGCGCGAGAAACGCGCCTATGGCTATGTCTTCCAGGCGGCCGCCCTTTTCCCCTGGCGCACGATCGAGCGCAATGTGGCGCTGCCGCTGGAGGTCATCGGCCTCTCCAAGGCAGAGCAGGCCGAGCGCATCAAGCGCACGCTGGAACTGGTCAACCTCGCCGGCTTCGAGAAGAAATATCCCTGGCAGCTTTCCGGCGGCATGCAGCAGCGCGCCTCGATCGCCCGTGCGCTCGCTTTCGACGCCGATTTGCTCCTGATGGACGAGCCGTTCGGCGCGCTCGACGAGATCGTGCGCGACCATTTGAACGAGCAGCTTCTGGAATTGTGGGAGCGTACCAACAAGACGATCTGCTTCGTCACCCATTCGATCCCCGAGGCGGTCTATCTCTCGACGCGCATCGTCGTCATGTCGCCACGGCCGGGCCGCGTCAGCGATATCATCGAATCGACCCTGCCGCGGCAACGGCCGCTCGATATCCGGGAGACGCCGGAATTCCTGGCGATCGCCGCGCGCGTGCGCGACGGCCTCCGGGCAGGGCACAGCTATGATGATTGAGCGCCGTCAGGAGCGAGCGCCTGCCCGCGCCTTCGTCATCCCGGGGCGGAGCGCCCGCGATGCGGCGTGCGCAGACCCTAGGATGACGACGAGGAAGGCGCCCGGCCTTCGCTTCGCTCCGGCCACCCTCTCCCCGGTGGGGAGAGGAGAGGGGCAGCGCTGATGGACTCCTTCCGCTCGAAAATCATCCCCGTCACCTCGATCCTCGCGGCCGTGGTGGTCGCCTGGTATGTCTTCGCCGTCGTCCTCAACGCGCCATTCCAGCGCGATCTCGACCAACGCGCCAACGAGACGCCCGGCACTGTCGAGTTCATCGGCAAGACGCTGTCGCAGCCGAAGCCGACGCTGCCGGCGCCGCACCAGGTGGCGGTTAATTTCTTCGAGAACACCTTCCTGCGG
>NZ_RZOT01000287.1:0-7624 GCF_003999085.1 Mesorhizobium sp. M4A.F.Ca.ET.090.04.2.1 | reverse complement strand
GCGCTGACACGGTCTCTTCGTCGTCCACTGGCGGAGCAAGGAGCGCAGCGACGCGGCGCAGACCCAAGATTGACGAAGTCGATAGGCTGCGGCCAAGATGTCACGTGGCGCTTAGCAGCTTCTGTTTAGGGACCGTACTCTCCGGCAAGGTCTCCAGCGCCGCCTGCAGCAATATGTCCGCCAGCCGCGCCGCCACCGGATCGAGCTCGGCGTCCTTCTGGTGAAGGTGAAGTGCCATTTTCGGCAGGGCAGGGAGGCCAAGCCCTCCGGCCACCATTGCCCTGACATTGGCGGGCAGGCCGATATCGGTGCGGATCGTCAGCCCGAGCCCGGCGGCGACCGCCGCCCAGATGCCGCCGAGGCTGGGGCTGGAGAACGCCATTCGCCAGGGCCGGCCGGCGCGGTCGAGCGTTTCGGTGGCCACTGTGCGCAGCAGGCAGGGCGCTTCCAGCGCCACCAGCGGCAGGATGTCGTCCTTGCCCGGCCCGGCCTCGATCGGCTTTGCCGGCCCGATCCAGCGCATTTGAACATCGGCGACGTGCCGGCTGTAGGGCAGGCTCGCGCCATTGTGCCAGGCGAGCGCAATGTCGAGGCTGCCCTGGGTAATCCGCTCGGCTAGTTCGTGGCTGCGCGCGATCCGCGCCTCGATCTTGACCTTGGGATTGGCGCGGGCGAAGCGGCCCAGCACCTCCGGCAGCACCGCCTCGCCGAAATCCTCCTGCAGGCCGAGCCGCACCCAGCCTTCCAGCTCGACGTCGTGGATGGCGGCGGCCGCCTCGTCGTTGAGCTCGAGCAACCGGCGCGCATAGCCGAGCATGGTCTCGCCGGCTTCGGTCAGCGCCAGGCCGCGCCCCGATTTGCGGAAGATCGGGGTCGCCGCCTGCTCCTCCAGCTTCTTCAACTGCGCACTGACTGCCGAGGTCGAACGGCCGAGCCTTTCGGCCGCCCTGGCGAAGCTGCCCAGCTCGATGCCGGTGACGAAGGTCCTGAGGACGTCGAGGTCGAATGTGACGCGTCGCATGCGGTTGTCCCGTTTTTCAGGATCGTTTGTCAAAAACTTCCTGATTTTATGGATGAAGCTATGGCGCTACATCGCGCTCGTCAAGCCGGTCAACCGGCCGCCACGGGAATGGAACCATGTCCGCCATCGTCACACGCGGCGAATGCCAAACAAGAAACGCAGCGATCGCCCCGCCCGGCCGGCGGTTCGGGCCGAACCATCGCTGGAAGGTGTTGGGCATCGGCGTCGCGGCCAATGCCGGGTTCTCCGCGACCTTCTCCGGCGTGCCGGCCACCGCGGTGGTGATGCGCCAGGGTTTTCAGCTCGACAATGCATCGCTTGGATTGGCCCTCGGCCTTCTCGGCCTCGGCGTGGCGCTCAGCGAACTGCCCTGGGGCGTGCTCACGGATCGCTGGGGCGACCGCCGCGTGCTTTTGACGGGGCTCGGCGCGACGGCGGCGTGGCTGTTCATCATGGCGATGCTGGTCGTGCCGACTAAGGATGCCATTCCGTGCGTCACATTGCTCTCGGCAAGCCTGCTCGGCGGCAGCGTCAACGGCTCCAGCGGCCGCGCCATCATGGGATGGTTCCGGGAGGGCGAGCGCGGTTTGCCATGAGCATCAGGCAGACGGCGGTGCCGCTTGGCGGCGGCCTCGGCGCGCTCGTCCTGCCCTCGCTTGCCTTGGGCTTCGGTTTTACCGCCGTCTTCGGCCTGCTTGCGGCCGTTTCCGCCCTTTTGGCTTTCTTTGCCTGGCGCTGGCTGCACGAACCGCCGGCGCAAGGGGGCGGTCATGCCGACGCCACGGCGGCCGGTCCGGCGCCGCTGCGCAACATCGAGGTCTGGCGCATCTCGATCGCCATCGGCCTGCTCTGCTTCCCGCAGGTGGCGGTGCTGACCTTCGCGTCGTTGTTCCTGCACGATTTCGCCGGTATGGGGACTATGGCGACCAGCGCAAGCCTCGCCGCCGTGCAGACCGGCGCCATGGCCATGCGCGTCTGGAGCGGCCTATTCACCGACCGTCATGGCAACCGCCGCCCGTTCCTCAGGCTGTGCAGTGCGCTGAGCGCGCTTGCCTTCGCGGTCCTCTGGCTGTTCGTCGTCACGGCTGCACGGCAACCGGCCCTGATGGCGGCGCTTCCCGTGGTGCTGGTCGTCGCGGGCATCGCGGTCTCCGCCTGGCATGGCGTCGCCTACACCGAGCTTGCCACGCTTGCCGGTCCCGGTCATGTCGGAACCGCGCTCAGCCTTGCCAACAGTTTCGTCTTCGTCGGTTTCTGCCTTGTGCCGATCGCCATTCCCGGACTTCTGCATGTCTGGTCATGGCCCGGCGTGTGGCTGGCGGCGGCCATCTGCGCACTGGTCGCCTGGCCGATCTTCCTGCGGCCAGCCTGATTCCGGGCAGCGAAAGCAGTCCCGATTCGGGCCAACATCGAAAAAACACGATCGATGGCGTTAACGCCCCATCAAGGTTAATGCATCATTTTGGCTCTCCAGAGGGTCAGTTGCGTTTCTGGAGAGTTCCGTGCATCGACGTGTCTTGACGCGGCTGGTCGCCGCCGCCGGTGAGAGAAAACGTTCCTTCCTGTCTCCGTTCGTCATTGGCCTCGGCATCTGGGTCGGCTTTCCTTCGGTCGTCGCCTACCAGGACATGACCAGCCTGGTTTCCGGCCTGGAAGCGCCGAACGCCCGTTGGAACGCCTATGTCGAAAAGTCCGTCGCCGGCTCGGTCCATAACGCCGAGATGCCCTTCGTCGATTCCACCTCCACCGGCTCGATCTCCGGCTCCGGCGTGCAACTGCCGGGCGTCGGCACGGTCGCCTTTCGCGGCAAGGGCAATGTGGCCGGCACAACGCCCGACGAGGACCGCATCGTACGTACCGACAAGAAGGGCCGCATCGTCCAGGTCTCGCCGGTGGCGCCGCCGAAGGCCTTCAACGCCGGCTCGATCTTCGAACGCACGTCCTTCCTGCTGCGCCCGAGCATGGACAGCGGCCTGAAACTCGCCTTCGCCAAGCCAGGCATCAAGGGCAAGGAGATCCAGATCGCCCAGGCCTTCCACATCCGCGAGGACAAGAAGCCGGATCCAGGCGTGCCGGCCATGTTGGCGGCGCTCGTCAACAACGACAAGCCGGACGTGCTCGCCACCGCCTATGCTCAGGCCGAGCCCGACTATGCCAAGGCCTCGCCGTTCGAGGCGCTGCTGCAGGACGAGGAGCCGAACAGCGGCCGCTTCATCCCGCCGATGGCCAAGGGCGACCATTGGTGGATCCAGAACCCGCTGCCGGCCGGCGTCTTCTCCAAGCCGGAGCAGGCTTGCCTTGCCAACGGCATCTATTTCGAGGCGCGCAGCGAATCCGTGCGCGGCCAGGCCGCCGTCGCCCAGGTGATCCTCAACCGCGTCCGCAACCCGGCCTATCCGAAGTCGATCTGCGGCGTCGTCTACCAGAACGACAACTGGCTGAACCGCTGCCAGTTCTCCTTCGCCTGCGACGGCCGCAAGAAGCGCGTCAACGATCCCGTCGCCTACAAGACCGCTCAGGACGTCGCCATGGCGGTGACCGCCGGCAAGATCTTCATTCCGGAGGTCGGCTCTTCGACCCATTACTATGCCAATTACGTGCATCCGGGCTGGGCGCGCACCATGCAGAAGATGACCAAGATCGGCCTGCATATCTTCTACCGCACCTATGGCGGCGGCTGGAGTTGAGGCAGTTTCGCCGAGACCGTCTGAGTGGTCCGAATGGCTCAGCGCGCTTGCAATTGGGGAGCCTTGGTTGCAAGGATTCGCCGGGCGCTTGCCTCGAACCGCGACGGGCACGATGTCGCACCTCCTTAAGATATTGATTTCAATATAAAAAATACATGGGTTTGAAGTTCGGCCCGTGGCTTGACGGGCGCGGACCCTCTAACTATGTTGCCGGCGACTTTAGAAGCGGACGGACGGTAGCGGTCTGACCGGGCAGGGGGGTTGCGATGGCCGACAAGAACGGGCCAGACGGAACCGGAGAAACCGGCCGCGGCAAGCAGCGCGAAGCCGACATCCGCGACGACGATCTTGAGCGCCGCCGGCGTGATCTTGAAGCATCGCTTGCATCAAGAAGGCCGGACCGGCTCGAGGGGAAAGACGACGCGAAAGCAGTGACCGGATACGGTCAGGCACTCAAGCTGTCCAGCGAGTTCATCGCCGGGATAGTGGTCGGTGTCGGCATTGGCTGGATCATCGACCGGCTGGCGGGAATCTCGCCGTGGGGTCTGATCGTCGGCCTGTTGCTGGGGTTTGGCGCCGGCGTGCTCAATGTCCTGCGCTCGGCGGGGCTGGTGGCGCAATTCGGACAGGGCGGCAAGCCGCGTGATCCGGAGGAATGAAGTGGCGCCGTCATGGCGCTGGGTAAGACACTAAGGCCGCGTGCGGCTTTGACGGGGATGTAAATGGCTGCTGACAAGGTCGATCCGATCCACCAGTTCCATATCGTCAAGCTGATTCCGATCAATATCGGTGGCTACGACCTGTCCTTCACCAACTCCGCCTTGTTCATGGTTGCGACCGTCGCTGTCGCATCGGCCTTCCTTTATCTCACCACCGCCAGCCGCAGCCTGGTTCCCGGCCGCCTGCAGTCGGTCTCGGAAATGGCGTACGAATTCGTCTCCAACATGCTGCGGGATGCGGCTGGGAAGCAGGGGTTGAAGTTCTTCCCCTTCGTCTTTTCGCTGTTCATGTTCGTGCTGGTCGCCAATCTGCTCGGCCTGTTCCCGTATTTCTTCACCGTCACCAGCCACATCATCGTCACCTTCGGCCTAGCCGCGCTGGTCATCGGAACCGTCATTGTCTACGGCTTCACCAAGCACGGCCTCGGTTTCCTGAAGTTGTTCGTGCCGCATGGCGTGCCGGTCTTCCTCCTGCCGCTGGTGGTGCTGATCGAGGTGATCTCCTTCGTGTCGCGCCCGGTCAGCCTCTCGGTTCGTCTTTTCGCCAACATGCTGGCCGGCCACATCACGCTGAAAGTCTTCTCGGGCTTCGTCGTCAGCCTCAGCGCGCTGGGCGCGGTCGGTGTTGCCGGCTCGGTACTGCCGCTGGCCATGGCTGTGGCGCTGACGGCGCTGGAGCTGCTGGTCGCCTTCCTGCAGGCCTATGTGTTTGCCGTGCTGACCTGCATGTACCTCAACGACGCCCTGCATCCCGGGCACTGATCACGAGTTTCCGGCATTTGCCGCCGGATGGAATTGCAACGGAATTACGGATCCAAAGGAGTTTGAAATGGACGCAGAAGCAGCAAAGTACATCGGCGCCGGCATCGCTTGCTTGGGCATGGGTGGCGCGGGCATCGGCCTCGGCAACATCTTCGGCAGCTACCTGGCGGGCGCGCTGCGCAACCCGTCGGCCGCCGATGGCCAGTTCGGCCGCCTGATCTTCGGCTTCGCCGTGACCGAAGCTCTGGGCATCTTCTCCCTTCTCATCGCGCTTCTGGCCCTGTTCGGCTGAGCTTCGGGAAGATTGGACAGGCCGGCCGCGACCCGCGGCGGGCCTGATATCAGGGGATAGTCCATGTTCGTGACATCTGCCTTCGCAGAAGAGTCAGCGCCGGCCGCCGAAGGCGCCACCGGTGCGGGAGCCGAAACGCATGCCGGCACCGAGGTGCCGGCCGAGGCACACGGCACGTTCCCGCCATTCGATCCGGCGACGTTCCCGTCGCAGTTGCTGTGGCTGGCGATCACCTTCGGGCTGTTCTACCTGTTCCTGAAGCGGGTGGTGATGCCGCGCGTTGGCGGCATCATCGACGTCCGCAACGACCGCATCACGCAGGATCTCGACCATGCCGCCCGGCTCAAGGGCGAGGCCGACGCCGCCGTTGCTGCTTACGAGCAGGAACTGGCCGAAGCCAAGACGAGAGCCAATGCGATCGGACAGCAGGCCAGCGACGGGGCCAAGGCAGAGGCCGAGGCCGCGCGCAAACAGGTCGAAGCGGAGCTCGACAAGAAACTCGGCGAGGCCGAGGCCAGCATCGCTTCCATCAAGGCTAACGCCATGAAGGAAGTCGGCACCATCGCCGAGGACACCGCTTCGGCCATCGTCGAGGCGCTTGTCGGCGGCAAGGCCAGCAAGGCCGAGATCGCGGCCGCGGTCAAATCCGTGGCCCGGTGAGGAGCGCATCATGGACGCCACATCTCTCGCAACGCTTTGGGCCACGGTTGCCCTGGTCATCTTCCTCGGCATCGCCATCTACATCAAGGTGCCCGGCCTGATCGCCAAGGGGCTCGACGCCCGCGCCGCCAAGATCAGCAACGAGCTTGAAGAAGCCCGCCGGCTGCGCGAGGAGGCACAGCAGTTGCTCGGCCAGTACCAGAAGAAGCGCAAGGAAGCCGAGCAGGAGGCCGCCGACATTGTCGCCGCCGCCAAGCGCGAGGCCGAGTTGCTCGCCACCGAGGCGCACAAGAAGACCGAGGACTATGTCGCGCGCCGGACAGCGCTCGCCGAGCAGAAGATCGGCCAGGCCGAGCGCGAGGCGATCAGCGAGGTTCGCGCCAGCGCCGTCGACATCGCCGTCGAGGCCGCCCGCGCACTGCTTGCCGGCAAGGTCGACGCCAAGGCCGGCGCGGACTTCTTCAAGTCGGCGCTTCAGGACGTGAAGGCCAAGCTGAACTGAGCGCTTCGCCGTTAGAAATCAAAAAGCCGCCTGGGTAACCCGGCGGCTTTTTTGTTTGAGCGAGATATTCTCCCCCCTTGAGGGGGAGATGTCGCCAAAGGCGACAGAGGGGGTCGGTTCGACTGGGCGCGACTTTCTTGCGGACGACAGATGGCGTTGGAGCTTCACGAGAAGCGACCCCCTCTGCCTGCCGGCATCTCCCCCCAAGGGGGGAGATTACGCGCACCTTCGCCGCCGCCTCACTCCAGTCCTACAAAGCTCTCTTCTTCCACCACCTCGACGCCACCCAAGCGAAACGGCGCGAATGACGCCCGGTGCAACCTTGCCACCGGTCCATGCGCTTCAATCGCCGTGCGGTGGCGCGCCGTCGCGTAGCCCATATGCACCTCGAAGCCATAGCGGTCGTGATGGCCGCCGCAGCCGCACATCATGCGGTCGCGCATCACCTTGGCGACGATCGAGGCGGCGGCAATCGACTGCGAACGCTGGTCGCCCTTGATCAGCGCGCGCCCCTCGCAAGCGAGACCGGGCGGCACGTCGCGGCCGTCCGCCAGCGCCAGCTTGGGCTGCAGCGAAAGGCCGGCGACCGCGCGGCGCATGGCTTCGAGGCTGGCCTTCAGGATGTTGCTGCCGTCTATGCCCTCGGCGCTGATCGAGGCCATCGCCACGCCGAGCGCCGAACCCAGGATCCTGGCAAATAGCGCTTCGCGTTGCAGATGGGTGAGCCGCTTGGAATCGTCCAGCCCGTCGGGGATGTTGGTGGGATTGAGCACCACCGCCGCCGCGACCACCGGACCGGCCAGCGGGCCGCGGCCAGCCTCGTCCATTCCCGCCACCGGCCAAAGGCCGTCAGCCATCGCCTTCGTCTCGATGGAGAAATCGGGTTTCTCGACGATTTCGAAGAGAAGCGGAGAATCGGAACGCGCGCGAGCCATGGTGCGGCGAGGTTCGCATCGGCTCCGATTCTCCGCAAGTCCCTCC
>NZ_RZOT01000286.1:0-7644 GCF_003999085.1 Mesorhizobium sp. M4A.F.Ca.ET.090.04.2.1 | reverse complement strand
GACCTGGTGGGCGATGTCGAGCGCCGAGATCGGCTCGTCGAGCAGCATGACGCCGGCATTCTGCGCCACCAGCATGGCAAGCCAGGCCCGCTGCCGCTCGCCGCCGGAAAGCTCGTCGACCAGACGGTCGGCGAAGCCGGCCATGTCGGTCAGCGCCAGCGCCTCCTCGATATGCCGCCTGTCCTCATGGCCGAAACGGCCGAGCGCGCCATGCCAGGGATAGCGCCCGAGCGCCGCCAGTTCCCGCACGGTAAGCCCGGTCGCCGCCGGCGTCGTCTGCGGCAGATAGGCCAATGCCCGCGCCAGCTCGCGCGCGCTCCA
This sequence comes from Mesorhizobium sp. M4A.F.Ca.ET.090.04.2.1, assembly GCF_003999085.1. Classification (NCBI taxonomy): domain Bacteria; kingdom Pseudomonadati; phylum Pseudomonadota; class Alphaproteobacteria; order Hyphomicrobiales; family Phyllobacteriaceae; genus Mesorhizobium; species Mesorhizobium sp. M4A.F.Ca.ET.090.04.2.1. Next base: position 7,323 of record NZ_RZOT01000286.1, on the reverse strand, counting down.
GCCGGCCAGCGGCCGCTCGGCGAAGCTGATCGCGCCCTCGCTTGCCGGCTGCTGGCGCGCCAGAAGCTTGATCAGCGTCGACTTGCCGGAGCCGTTGTGGCCGATCAGACCGTAGACGCGCGCGCGTTCGAGCTCGAGCGAGACCGGTCCGAGCAGAGTCCGCTCGCCGACGGCGAAACGCACCGCTTCGACACGGAAGGCAGTCTGAACTCCAGCCACGCTCTGGCCTTTCTGCAACTCGGGCTTGCGCATTCCTCGGCAAGCGGTTTCCAGCTGCCATCGACGGTTGACTAAGAAACATGAGTTTAATAGTCAACTATGAGGTGACTTTTTGAATCAACAAAAATGTCATGAGGCCCCGGCGCACGGTCGAATTGCGCCATTGCTGCCAATGTGGCGCCTCTGCGGGGTCATGACCCTGGCTATGGACTGCGATACCATCTCCGGCCACGATGGCTCCCTGCGTGAGGCAAGCCCCCATGATCAAGGCGATCCCGTTCGATTTTCCCTATGACGGCCGGCTGGTGCCGGAACACACCGCGCTGCTGGTCATCGACCTGCTGGAGGACTTCCTGTCGCCGACCGGCTATTTCGCCAGAAAGGGATACGACCCTTCGCCGCTCAGGGCGATCCTGCCGGCGGTGAACCGGCTGATCGCGGCAGCCCGCGCCGCCGGCCTGACCATCGTGCACACAAGGCAAGGCTACCGCGCCGACATGGCCGACATGACGCCTTACGAGAAATGGCGCCGCCAACGGGCAGGGCTCGACGGCACCGACATCCTGCTGCGCTCCAGCCCGGGGTTCCAGATCGTCGCCGATATCGAGGTGGCGCCGCAGGACATCGTCGTCGACAAGACCTGCAACGGCGCCTTCACCTATACCGACCTGGAGCTGGTCCTGCGCGCACGCGGCATCACGCATCTCCTGTTCACGGGATGCACGACCGACGTCTGCGTCCACACCACGCTGCGTGAGGCCTGCGACCGCAACTTCCAGTGCCTGACGATTGCGGACGCCTGCGCCAGCGGCGGCAGACAGGCGCATGAGGCCGCGCTTCACATGGTGACGGTCGAGGACGGCGTCTTCGGCGCGCTGGCGGATTCGGACGCCGTCATCGAAGCGCTGGCCCGGCCTGCCGGCAGGCCGCGCTGACGACCCGGTCAGGCCCGGGCGCGGGATCCCGATGGCAGGCGCGGCGCCAATGCGCCGGATTGCGTCACGCTGCTCTCGAGACGCGCCAGTGAATTGGCGATAAGCGTGACAGTCTCGCGACCCGCCGTCGCGATCTCGCGCGGACGGTCGATGCCGCCGATCATGAATTCATGGATGCCGAGCCCCGCATAGGGCAACAGCGACAACGCGATCTCGGCCGGCGACCCGGAAACCTCAACCGCCTTGTGATCGGCGACGCCTTCATCTTTTTGCGATCGCATGCGCACGGGCAGCGCGAAGCGCAGTTTGCCGGCCCTTCCATGCTCGGCGGCGGCGGCGCGCACGCGCTCGATCAACTGGCTGACCTCGTCGGGCGAACCGGCGGACAGTTCGAAGACATCCGCGTGCCGGCCGGCTACCCTGAGCGCCGTTCCCGACTGGCCGCCAAGCCGGATCGTCACGTCGGCGCCGTGCGGGCCCTTGCCGGGCACATAGCCGCCTTTGACGCTGTAGAAGGCGCCTTCATGGTCGAACGGCCTGTCGTTCGACCACAGGCGCTTCAAAAGCACCAGATATTCGTCAATACGCTGCCACACCACGGTGTGCCCGACCGGGCGCGCCTCGGCATCCTCATCGCTGAGCGGCTCGCTCAGCATCCTGAGCGACAGCCGGCCGCCGCTCCTGGCGTCGAGCGCGGCAAGCTGCCTGGCCGCCACCGTCGGCTCGACCACGCCAGCCCAGTGGGTCAGCACCACCTCCAGCGACGCGGTGCGCTTCAGCGCCTGCGCGGCTATGTCCATATTGGTGAGCAGGCCGGCCGGATCGTCGACGACGATCTTCTGAAAGCCGACATCCTCGATCAGCGACAGTTTCGTCGCGGTCTCGGCGAAATCGTAGAAGAAGCTGCCATAGGCAGACTTACCCGGAACATGCGTGAACTCGATTGGCATTGCCATCTCCTTCATCACGTTTGGAATCGCATATCAAAACCACAGGGCGCGCGAAAACGCGCCGCCGACGCGGCTCACTCAACTCCGGTTGCCTGAAAGCGTTAGGCCGCCACCCCCGTGGTTCCCGCGCCTCAGGGAATGAGGCCCACAACGACTGCCCCGGTGAACACGAACGCAAGGGTGAAAACGAGATAGGCGAAGGCCCCGCCATAGGCCGGCCGCCAGCTCTGGCCGACGGTTTGTCCCCTGCGGTCTGTCTGGGTGTTTTGGTAATAGGACATGTCGGCCTCCGTCTCACCCTTAATCTATAAAGTTAGTAGACTTTGTCGATTGCTATTTTTCCGCGATCCGAAGAACGAATTTCTCATATCGCGCTGGACATTGGTTTGGCTTGCTGCGTCTGCCCTATGCAGGGGAAACGGCTGCGGAGATGATGACGCCGCCCCGGATTTCGGCGGTCGCGCTGGAGTCGGCGATGCGGCCAGCGAGCTTGGCCATCCGACACGCGCGGGTTAGCATCGTTGCCGGTTCACGCGTGAAGCATCAACAGACGGAGAAATCAATGGGCGGAAGGCTGGCGGGCAAGGTCGCGATCATATCGGGCGGCGCGACGGGCATGGGTGGAGCGGCCTCGGAGCTCTTCGCGGCGGAAGGCGCCAAGGTGGCGATCGTCGACCGCAACGGCGAAGCGGCGGCGGCGACCGCTGCCGCGATCCAGGCACGCGGCCATGTCGCGGCGCATTTCGTCGCCGACGTTTCCGACGAAGCGCAGGTCGAGGGAGCGGTGAAGGCGGCGGCGGCAAAGCTCGGCCCCGTCACCGTGCTGTTCAACCACGCCGGCACCATCGTGATAAAGCCGTTCCTGGAGACGACGCTCACGGAATGGGACTGGCTGCACGCCGTGAATGTGCGCTCGATGTTCCTGATGACGCGCGCCGTACTGCCCGGCATGATCGCGGCGGGCGGCGGCTCGATCGTCTGCACCTCGTCGATCTCGGCGGTGGCGGCGACGCCGAACGAGGTGCTCTACGACACCACCAAGGGCGCCTGCCACATGTTCGCCCGCGCCATCGCGGTCGAATTCCGCGACCGCAACATTCGCTGCAACGCCGTCTGTCCCGGCTTCATCCGCACCCCGCACGGGCTGCGCGAGGTGGCCGACCTGGGGAAACTCGGCGTCGACGTCTCCGACGCGGCACTCGCCGCCCAGCAGGGCCGCATCGGCGAGCCGGAAGAAGTGGCGAAGGCCGCATTGTTCCTGGCCAGTGACGAATCCAGCTTCGTCAACGGCGCGCATCTCTTCGTCGACAACGCCTTTACGGCGATGTGAAGCGTCCCAGGCTTGGCGCTCTTCCTCTCCCCCCGTCGATCGGGGGAGAGGAAAGGGCGCCAAGTCCTCTACCGCTCTTCCCTCCGAAACGGCTTCAGCAGCGCCGAGGGCGCGACCGCATTGCGCGACATGAAGGCCATGGCGACGATCGTGAAGATGAAGGGCAGCATCAGGAAGGCTTCGTAGGGGATGTGGCCGAGCCCACTTGCCTGCATCCTGAGCTGCAGCGCATCGACGAAGGCGAACAGCAGCGCCGCGCCCGCCGAGCGCCACGGGTCCCAACGGCCGAACACGACCAGCGCGATCGCCACCCAGCCGCGCCCGGACACCACGCCGAAGGTGAAGGCGTTGAACTGCGCCATGGTGAGAAACGCGCCGGCGAGCCCCATCAACGCGCCGCCGAGGATCACCGCCTGGAAGCGCGTGCCAATCACGCTGACCCCGGCCGAGTCGGCGGCGCGCGGGTTTTCGCCTACCATCCGCACCGAAAGCCCCCATGGCGTGCGGTAGAGCACGAGGGCGGCGAGCGGAACGGCGATGATCGCCAGATAGACAAGCGTAAACTGGTTGAACACCGCCGGGCCGAGGATCGGAATGTGCGAAAGCAGCGGGATCGGCTCGGGCTGGAAACCCTTGATGCTCGGTGGCACCGACTGCTGGCCGAAGATCGGCCGGTAGAGGAAATACGCGAGCCCCGAGCAGAACAGCGTCACGCCGATGCCGCAGACATGCTGGCTTAAGCCCAGCGCCACCGTGAACAGCGCATGCACCGCGCCCATCAGCGCGCCGGTCGCCACGGCAACCAGCACGCCGAGCCACAGGCTGCCGCTCATGCTGGTGGCGGTGAACCCGGCCATGGCAGAGAGCAGCATGATGCCTTCGATGCCGAGATTAAGCACGCCGGCGCGCTCGGAGAACATTTCGCCAAGCGTGGCGAAGGCAAGCGGCGTGGCGATGCGGATGATGGCGGCAAGGAAGCCGACCTGAAAGATCTGCTCGAACACCGCGCTCATTTCGCGACCCGCCGAATTCGATAGGCGGTGAACAGCAGCGCCACCAGCATGGCAAGCAGCGCCGTGCCCTGGATGACGTCGCTGAGGAAAGCCGGCACGCCGGTCGCGCGCGACATCGCCTCGGCCCCGGTCATAACCGCGGCAAGGAAGAGCGCCGCCGGCACCACGCCGAGCGGATTGAGCCTGGCCAGCATGGCGACGACAATGCCGGAATAGCCGTAGCCGGGCGAAATGTCGCTCATCACCTGGAAATGCACGCCGCCGACCTCGCCGACGCCGGCCAAGCCCGCCAGCGCGCCGGAGAGCAGTGCGGTCGAGATGAGCACGCGCTGGACGTTGATGCCGCTGTAGCGGGCCGCTTCCGGATTCTCGCCGGTGACACGGATGCGGAAGCCGAGCGTCATGCGCGCGATCAAGAACCAGCAGAGCGGCGCGGCGATCAGCGCCGCCACGACGCCGAGATGCAGCCGCGTGCCCTCAATCAGCACCGGGAAATTGGCCGAATCCTCGACCGGCGGCGAGATCGGATAGCCGCTGAAGCTATCCTTCCAGGGCCCCTCGATCAGCGCCATCAGCGCGTAATAGATGACTGAGTTGAGCAGCAGCGAGCTGACCACGTCGTCGACCTTGAACTTTACGCGCAACGTGGCGGGCACCAGCGCCACGGCGGCGCCGGCCGCGGCGCCCGCCAGCGCCATCAAAAGCATGGCGAGATAGCCCGGCATCGGGATGGCGCCGACGAAGCAGCTTGCCACAGCGCCCGCCAGCAACTGGCCCTCGGCGCCGATGTTCCAGAATTTCGCGCGGAAGGCGATCGCCACAGCAAGGCCGGTGAAGATCATCGGCGCGGCGCGCACCAGCGTCTCGGTTATGGCGTAGCTGTCGCCGAGCGAGGCCGACAGCATCACGCCATAGGCCTCGATCACGCCGGCGCCGGCGATTGCTATCAGGCCGCTGCACAACACCAGCGTCGCCGCGATCGCCAGCAGCGGCAGTGCGAGATTGAACCAAGCCGGCGTCGACGTACGGGCTTCGAGGCGGAACATCAGGCGTGGCCCCCCGCTCGCCAGATGTCGGCGCCGCCCCTCATCCGGCTGCCGGCACCTTCTCCCCGTATAGTGACGGGGAGAAGGTGGCTGGCCGCAGCCGTCACACCCTTCTTGCAACGCTCGCGATTGGCGAAATCATCGATGAAAGCGCTCCTCTCCCCGTCTCTATACGGGGAGAGGGTGCCGGCAGGCAGGTGAGGGGCGGCGCCGGCGTTCGAAATCAGAGGCAAACCCATGCTTTACGCCCTCCCCTCCACGCCGGTCATCATCAGGCCGAGCCTTGCGACGGTGGCGTCCGCACCGGCGAGTGTGCCGGCGATGCGGCCCTCATACATCACCGCGATGCGGTCCGAGAGCATTAGCAGTTCCTCGAGGTCCTCGCCGATGACGATGATGCCGCAGCCCTTGGCGCGCATGGCGAGGAACTTCTCGTGGATGAAGCGGGCAGCGCCGATGTCGAGGCCGCGCGTCGGCTGCGACACGATCAGCACTTTCGGATCGAAGGCGAGCTCGCGCGCCAGCAGTGCCTTTTGCAGATTGCCGCCGGAGAGCGCGCCAGCGCGCACCATCGGCCCCGGGCAGCGTATGTCATAGGCCTTGATCTGTTCCTCGGCGAAGGCGCGGATGGCGGACGGATTGAGCAGACCCTTGCGGCTGAACGCCTCGGTGCCGATGCGCGGCAGCACCATGGAATCGGCGAGCGGCAGATTGGTCACCAGCCCGGTCGTCATCCGGTCTTCCGGGATACGGCCAAGGCCGAGTGCCTGTACCGCGCGCGGCGAGAATTGCGCAACCGCTTTGCCGGCTATCGTCATCGCGCCGGCCTTCGGCGCCAGCATGCCGGAAATGACGTCGGCCAGCGCCCGCTGGCCATTGCCGGAGACGCCGGCGATGCCGAGGATCTCGCCTTCCCGCACCGAAAGCGACACATCTCGCAACGCGGTGCCGAGATGACCCGACGTGGAAATGCCGTCGAGGGTAAGCACCGTCGCGCCTGGCGTCGAGGGCCCTCTGGCCGGCGGCAAGATCTCGCGGCCGCACATCAATTGCGCCATGGCGGACGACGTCGTGTTGGCGGGGTCGTCGACGCGGCCCGCGACCTTGCCGTGCCGCAGCACCACGCAGCGATGCGTGAGTGCCCGTACTTCGTTGAGCTTGTGCGAGATGAAAATGATGCCGAGCCCCTGGCCCGCCATCGAGCGCAGGGCGGCGAACAGGCCGTCGACCTCACCTGGCGCCAGCACCGCCGTCGGCTCGTCGAGGATCAAAAGCTTCGCGCCGCGAAACAACGCCTTGATGATCTCCAGCCGCTGCTGCTCGCCGACCGACAGCGCCGAGACCGGCAGCGTCGGATCGAGGCTCAGCCCATGCTGGCGGCCGATCTCCTTCAGCCGCGCCAACCCGCCGGCGCGGTCGATGCGGCCCGACTTGCCCGGAATGCCGATCAGGAGGTTCTCGAGCACCGTGAGCCGCGGCGCCAGATGAAAATGCTGGTGCACCATGCCGATGCCGGCGGCGAGCGCGTCGGCCGAACTGTGGATGGCGACCGGCCGGCCCTCGACCAGTATCTCGCCGGCGTCAGGTGCATAGGCGCCGAACAGCACGTTCATCAGCGTCGTCTTGCCGGCGCCGTTCTCGCCAAGCAGCCCAAGGATCTCGCCCGGTGCGACGCTGAGATCCACGGCCTCGTTCGCCTTGACGGCCCCGAAGCTCTTGGTGATGCCGCGCATTTCGATGAGTGGGGCGGACAAGGGATACTCCTGGTACCCCTCCCCCTTGAGGGGAGGGTGCCGAGCGAAGCGAGGCGGGGGGGGGCACCCCAACCGC
>NZ_RZOT01000285.1:0-7674 GCF_003999085.1 Mesorhizobium sp. M4A.F.Ca.ET.090.04.2.1 | reverse complement strand
ACCAGCACATAGGGTTTCAGGCCGCCGGTCGCCTCCTCGTCGACGAAGCGCAGGGCGTGGCCCGGCCCGGCCTCGACGACATCGCCGACATTGGTGCGGAAGGTGATGACCTGGTCGTCGCCGGCGCCGGACACATCCATCTCGACGGCGACGAAGGGGGCGTCGACGACGCGTATCCCCACCCTCTCCACCGGGGTCACCAGATAGGTCTTACCGTCCGCGTCCTTGCGCAGCACGGTGGAGAAAAGCTGCACCAGCGGCATGCGCCCGATCGGCGTGCCCAGATAGAACCAGGTGCCGTCGGCCCTGATCTCCATGTCGAGGTCGCCGCAGAAGTCCGGATTCCAGCGCTCCACCGGCGCCGGCCCCTTGCCGGCGCGGGTCGAGCGCGAGATCAGCGCCTCCAACCCGCGCGCCTCGGTGGCGCTGGTGAGGCTCTGTTCACGATGTTCTGTGAGCTCCGTCATGGTCACGAAATAGTCACTGTTGTTCCGCTTGTCAGCCTAACTCTGTGATTTAAGTTCAAATGCAGGCGCCAGGCGAGGCCGAATCGCGGCATTCTGCGGCACAGACAGTGCAAGCCGGTATTTCCAGCACAAGGATCGAAACGGCATGAGCGTGATGATCAAGGAAAGCCCGATCAGCGAAAAGGACATGATCGCCGAGGCCGAGAAGGCGCTGGCGGACATCTCGAAAGTCCGCAACGGCGTCGGCCGCGTCATCTTCGGCCAGGATGCGGTCGTCGAGCGCACGCTGGTGGCGCTGCTCGCTGGCGGTCATGCGCTGCTGGTCGGCGTGCCTGGCCTCGCCAAGACCAAGCTGGTCGAGACCTTGGGCGTCGTGCTCGGCCTCGATTCCCGCCGCGTCCAGTTCACCCCCGACCTGATGCCTTCCGACATCCTCGGCTCCGAGGTGATGGAGCAGGACGAGTTCGGCAAGCGCTCCTTCCGCTTCATCTCCGGCCCGATCTTCGCCCAGCTGCTGATGGCCGACGAGATCAACCGCGCCTCGCCGCGGACCCAGTCGGCGCTGCTGCAGGCAATGCAGGAATACCACGTCACCATCGCTGGCGTGCGTCACGACCTTCCCTCGCCCTTCCACGTGCTGGCGACGCAGAACCCGCTTGAGCAGGAAGGCACCTATCCCCTGCCCGAGGCACAGCTGGACCGCTTCCTGATGCAGGTCGACATCCTCTATCCGGAAATCGAGGCCGAGCGCCGCATCCTGCTCGAAACCACTGGCGTCGAGGACGCCAAGGCCGAGAATGTGCTGCAGCCGGCGCGGCTCAAGGAGATCCAGACGCTGATCCGCCGCATGCCGGTGCCGGAAAGCGTGGTCGAGGCGATCCTCAAGCTGGTGCGTTCGGCCCGCCCCGGCCAGGGCCACGCCGAGACCGACAAGCTAGTCGCCTGGGGTCCCGGGCCGCGCGCCAGCCAGGCGCTGACGCTTTGCGCCCGAGCCCGCGCGCTCTATGATGGACGTCTTGCGCCGTCGGTCGACGATATCAGGGCGCTCGCCGAGCCGGTGCTGCAACATCGCATGGCGCTGACCTTCGCCGCCCGCGCCGAGGGCACATCTGTGCGTGACGTGGTGGCGAAACTGGCAAAAGGCATCTGATGGCACGAATAGGCGAGGTCCAGGCACCGGTTGCGACGCGCGATGCGCTCGCCCGTGGCCGGTTGCGGGCCTCGCTGGTGCCGGACCTGCTGGTCGAGGCGCGTCGCATCGTCAACACCGTGATCGCCGGCTGGCATGGCCGCCGCAAGCGCGGCATCGGCGAGAATTTCTGGCAGTTCCGACCCTATGTCGAAGGCGATTCCTCGCGCATCGACTGGCGCCGCTCGGCCCGCGACGATCACACCTATGTGCGCGACCGCGAATGGGAGGCGGCCCACACGGTGTGGCTGTGGGCCGATCCCTCGCCGTCGATGCTCTACAAATCGGCCGGCGCCAGCGTTTCCAAGGAATCGCGCGCGCTCGTCCTGGCGCTGGCCATGGCCGAGCTTCTGTCGCGCAGCGGCGAGCGCATCGCCTGGCCGGGCCTGACCGATCCGTTCACCGCCCGCAACGGCGCCGAGCGCATCGCCGCCCAGCTCGGCCATGCCGGCGCGCTGCCGGCAAAGCCCGACCTCTCCGGCATCCGCCGCTTTTCCGACGTCGTCCTCGTCGGCGACTTCCTCGATCCGGTCGAGGAGACCATGGCCTGGCTCGACGTGCTCGCCCGCCACGGCGTGCGCGCCCACCTGATCGAGGTCGCCGATCCGGCCGAGGAGACCTTTCCCTATGCCGGGCGCACCGAGTTCACCGATCCCGAGACCGGCGACAAGCTGACCGCCGGTCGCGCCGAGATGTTCGGCGATGAGTATCGCCTGCTTTACAATGCCCGCCGCCAGGAACTGGCCGGCTGGTGCAGGCGGCTGGGCTGGAGCTTCACCGTCAATCACACCGACCGCCTCGCCTCGGAAGCGCTGGTGCGCATCCACATGGCTTTGACCGCCGAAGGCAGTCATGCAGGGTTGACCATGGGTCATACCGGGTTGACCGCAGGTCATACCGGGTTGACCGCAAGTCATACCGGGCTGACCGTCCATAGTGGTCATGCCGGAAAGATCGGCGCATGAGCTGGCTACCGCTTTCCTTCGGTGCGCCCATGGTGCTCTGGGGCCTGCTGGCGCTGCCGGTGATCTGGTGGCTTCTGCGGCTCACCCCGCCGAAGCCGCAGACGGAAGTGTTTCCGCCGCTGAAGATCCTGGCCGGCGTCCTGAAGCGCGAGGAGACGCCACAGCAGAGCCCATGGTGGCTGACGCTGCTGAGATTGCTGATGGCGGCCCTCATCGTCGTCGCACTTGCCGAACCGGTCTTCAATCCGCGTGAAAAACTGCCGGCAGAGGGCTCGGCCCTGGCATTGGTCATCGACAATGACTGGGCAAGTGCCGCCGACTGGGGCAAGCGCGTCGCCACGGCCGAACGGCTGATCGCCGACGCCGGCTCGAACGGCGTGCCCGTCATCATCGCCTTCACCGCCGAAAAGCCCAACGCCGAGATCGGCCCCTTCGACGCCGCTACCGCGCTCGACCGGCTGCGCGCGGCCAAGCCGCGGCCGATCCCGACCGACCGTCCCGCCGTCTATGCCCGCGTCGCGGCAAGCCTGGAGAGCCATCCCGGCGCCAGCGTTGCCGTGCTCGCCGACGGGCTCGCCGGGCAAGGCGACGAAGCCGCCTTCAACACGCTTTTGTCGAGCAACGCCGCGCGCCTGGTCTGGGCCACGTCCGACCGGATTTCGCTGACCGGCCTGACCGGCGCCGACAACCAGGTCGACGGTTTCGCGCTGACCGCCATACGCGCGCCGGGCGATCCGGCGCCCGCGCAGGTCACCGCGGGCGCCTTCGATGACAAGGGCCGCCGCATCGCCGATGCGACGCTGACCTTTTCGCCGGGCGAGTCCATGGCCACCGGCACCATGGCCGTGCCGTTCGAGCTGCGCAACGACTTCGCCTCGATCGCGCTCGACGGCGAACATCAGGCCGGCGCCCTGCGGGTGCTGGACGAAAGCTCCAAGCGCCGCCGCGTCGGGCTTTTGTCGCAGTCAGAGGCCGACCAGGCGCAGCCGCTCTTGTCGCCGCTCTACTACATCCGTCGTGCGTTGCAGCCCTTTGCCGATCTCGTCGAGCCATCGAGCGTCGACCTCGCCGACGCCATCCCGCAATTGCTTGACCAGAAGCCGGCGATGATCGTCATGGCCGATGTCGGCACCATTCCCGAGCAGGTCCGGCCTAAGCTGGTCGACTGGGTCGACAAGGGCGGCACGCTGGTGCGTTTCGCCGGCTCGCGGCTGGCCGCCGCCGGCAATGACGACGACCTTTTGCCGGTCAGGCTGCGCAGCGGCGAACGCGCGCTAGGTGGCGCGCTGTCCTGGACGACGCCGCAGCCCGTGACCGAATTCCCGAAGAATGGCGCCTTCGCCGATCTTGCACCACCGACCGAGGTGACCGTCACCCGGCAGGTGCTGGCCGAACCGACGCCCGACATTGTCGAGCGCACCTGGGCGACGCTGGCTGACGGCACGCCGCTGGTGACCGGGCTAAAGAAGGGCAAGGGCACGCTGGTGCTGTTCCACGTCACGCCCGAGGCGACATGGTCGAACCTGCCGATCTCGGGCAGTTTCGTCGAGATGCTGAGGCGCATCGTGCAACTGTCGCGCAACCAGGGTGCCGCGGTCGCCAATGCCGAAGCCGCCGCCACCTCGCTGGCCCCCTATCGCATGATCGCCGCAGACGGCATGCTCGTGCCGCCGACCCCGGACGCTCGCCCGCTGGTGCCAGGTCCCGGTCCACTGCCGGTGACGATCGAAAACCCGCCGGGCCTTTACGGCTCCGAGACCGGTGTGTTCGCCCACAATCTGCTCGATGCAGCCAGCACCTTTGCGCCGCTGGCGAGGCCCAACGTCTCGCTGCCGGTGACCACCATCCAGTACGCTTTTGACGAGTCGCGCAACCTGAAGGGCGCCCTCGTCGCCGCGGCGCTGGTGCTCATGGTGCTCGATACGCTGGCGGTGTTCTGGATGGGCGGCCTGCTATCGCGCCGGCCGCGCCGCGCCGCCGCGACAACGGCGGCTGCCTTGCTTATCGGGCTTGGCGCGCTGCTCGGCCATGCCGATCGCGCACGCGCCGACGACGCCAAGCCCGGCGACACCCAGGCGATCGAGGACATCTCGAAAACCCGCATCGCCTATGTGCTCACCGGCGAGCCCGGCGTCGATTCGATCAGCCGCGCCGGACTGGAAGGCCTGACCCGCTTCCTGATCGAGAAGACCGCGTTGGAGCCCGGCGCGCCGGCCGGCGTCGACATTGCCAAGGACGAATTGTCCTTCTACCCGCTGATCTACTGGCCGATCGACCCGGCCGCCCCGATGCCGAGCGAAGCCTCGATCGCCCGCATCGACGCTTACATGCAGCAGGGCGGAACGGTGCTGTTCGACACCCGCGACCAGTTCGCCAACGGCATCGGCGCGAACTCGACCAGCCCGGCGACGGAACGGCTGCGCGACATCCTCGGCAATCTCAACGTGCCGCCGCTGGAGCCGGTGCCGTCGGACCACGTGCTGACCAAATCCTTTTTCATTCTTCCGGAGTTCCCCGGGCGGTTCAACGGCAGCCCGCTGTGGGTCGAGGCCTCGCTCGACGCCAGCAATGCCGAGAACCGTCCGGTGCGCGTCGGCGACGGCGTCTCGCCGATCCTGATCACCGCCAATGACTTCGCCGGCGCCTGGGCTGTGGACGAGAATGGCGACCCCTTGCTGCCCACAGTGCCGGCGGATCCGATGCAGCGGATCTATGCGCTGCGCGCCGGCGTGAACATCATGATGTATATGCTGACCGGCAACTACAAATCCGATCAGGTGCACGTGCCTGTCCTGCTCGAACGGCTGGGGCAGTAAAGCCATGAACTGGTCGATCCCCTTCGAACCGCTTCTGGCCTGGCCGTGGCTTGTCGCAGTGCTGGCGCCGCTGGCGTTGCTGGCGCTGGTCGGCCTGTGGTTCCGTCAGCGCGGCTCGGTCCTGCGCTTCACCGCCTTGCTGGCGCTCGGCGCCGCGCTGCTCAACCCGGTGTTCCTCGATGAGGAGCGCGATGCCCTGAAGAGCGTTGTCGCCATCATTGTCGACCGCAGCCAGAGCCAGGACATCGGCGAACGCACCAAACAGACCGATGAGGCCTTGGCCGGGCTGCAGCAGCGCCTTGCCCGCTTCAAGCAGTTCGACGTGCGCGTGGTCGAGGCCGGCAAGTCCGATGCCGCCGAGGAGCGTACCGATACCAGGCTGTTCAGCGCGCTCGAAGGCGCCTTCCGCGACGTGCCGCCATCGCGAATCGGCGGCGCCGTCATGATCACCGACGGCGAGGTGCATGACGCGCCCGCCGGCGCGCCCGACTTCAATGCGCCGCTGCACGCGCTCATCACCGGCAATGACCACGAGAAGGACCGCCGCATACGCTTCGAGAACGCACCGCGCTTCGGCCTCGTCGGCAAGCCGCTCGACATGACCTACCGTGTCATCGCCACCGGTGATCAGTCCGGCCAGGTCGACGTCCGCGTTTCGATCAACGGTGAGCAGGTCTCCGTCGAGCGCGCCACGATCGGCCAGACGATGCCCCTGCAGGTCACCATTCCCAATGCCGGCCGCAACATCGTCGAGCTCGCCATTGACCACCAGCCGGACGAACTGACCGACGCCAACAACCGCGCCATCGCTCTGGTCGATGGTATCCGCGAGAATCTGCGCGTGTTGCTCGTCTCCGGCGAGCCGCATGCCGGCGAGCGCACCTGGCGCAACCTGTTGAAGTCGGACGCCTCGGTCGATCTCGTCCATTTCACGATTTTGCGGCCGCCGGAAAAGCAGGACGGCACGCCGATCAACGAACTGTCGCTGATCGCCTTTCCGACGCGCGAATTGTTCGTCGAGAAGATCAAGGATTTCGACCTGATCATCTTCGACCGCTACCAGCACCGTGACGTGCTGCCGATCCTCTATTACGACTACATCTCCGAATATGTCGAAAAGGGCGGCGCACTGCTGATCGCCGCCGGCCCCGAATATTCCGGCGAGAGTTCTATCGCCCGCACGCCGCTGATGTCGGCGCTGCCGGCGATGCCGAGCGGCGAGGTCGTCGACAAGGCCTTCTACCCGCGCCTCACCGATCTCGGCCAGCGCCACCCGGTGACGCGAGGGCTCGACGGATCCAACAGCGAGCCGCCGCACTGGAGCCGCTGGTTCCGCACCATCGGCGTCAAGAACCCCGAAGGCGAAGTGGTGATGAAGGGCGCCGACAATCTGCCGCTCCTCCTGCTCGACCGCAAGGGCGAAGGCCGCGTCGGCATGCTCTTGTCCGACCAGGGCTGGCTGTGGGCGCGCGGCTTCGAGGGCGGCGGCCCGCATGTCCAGCTCTACCGCCGCATCGCCCACTGGCTGATGAAGGAGCCGGAGCTCGAGGAGGAGCGGCTGACCGCCGACGGACGCGGCATGGTGCTCGAGATCCGCCGCCAGACGATGAGCGACGATCCGGGTCCTGCCCAGGTCATCACGCCGTCCGGCAAGGCGCTGATCGTCAAGCTGGAAAGATCCGAGCCCGGCATCTTCCTCGGCAGCGTCGAGACCAAGGAGATCGGCCTCTACCAGGTCGGCAATGGCGACCTGACGGCGCTTGCCCATGTCGGGCCGATCAACGCGCCGGAATTCGCCGACGTCATCTCCACCAAGGACCGACTGAACGCGCCGGTCGAGGCGACCGGCGGCAGCGTGCGCCGGCTGGCCGCCTCCTCCGCGCTCGGAGGCATCACCGGCGGCGTGACGCTGCCTTCGATCGTTCCGGTCCGCTCCTCGGGCGTCGCATCCGGCGCCGACTGGATCGGGCTGCGCACCACCGACGACAGCGTGCTTAAGGCGGTTTCCCGCGTGCCGTTGTTCGGCGGTTTCCTAGGTCTTGGCCTGCTGCTCCTGGCGATGGGCTCGATGTGGTACCGCGAAGGGCGGTAGCCTTTTCCTTCTCCCCGTTTCACGGGGAGAGCGACTGTCTTGGCTGTCAAGCTGTTTGCCATGGTTTTTGGTCGCGGATGATGGCGTTGAGAATGGTCAGCAGCTTTCGCATGACGGCCACGACGGCGACGATCTTCGGCTTGCC
>NZ_RZOT01000284.1:0-7674 GCF_003999085.1 Mesorhizobium sp. M4A.F.Ca.ET.090.04.2.1 | reverse complement strand
ACGCAGTAGCGCCAGGGCGTGAACACCCGCACATGGCCCCAATCCCTGAGATTGGAGGCTACAGCGGTACCGGCCTCGTAGAGCTTCACCGGCACGCCCTGTTCCAACAAATGAACGGCCGCCGCCAAGCCGACAGGGCCGCCGCCGATAACGGCGACCGGGAGATCGTTCTGCTCGCTCATGCTCCCACCTTCCATAATTCCGGGATTATCGAAATATCGGGCAAAAAATCATGCCGCCACCTCTCCCGTGGCGGGGTTGCAGGCGGCGTCGGCGCAGCATTCGTCGGCGAGGAAGCCGATCAGATCGCGCATGATCGGATAGTTGGCGCGGCAGATCAGCGTCGTCGCCTGCCGCTCCTGACTCACCAGCCCGGTCAGGATCAGCCGGTGCAGATGATGCGACAGCGTCGAGGCGGCGATGCCGAGGCTTTCCTGCAGATAGCCGACCGGCCGGCCGGCCTCTCCGGCCCTGACCAGGATGCGATAGAGATTGAGCCGCGTCGGATTGCCGAGCGCTTCCAACTGCTTTGCTGCTTGTTCGAGTTTCATGGAAATATGGCTATGCCAGGTTGGGCGGCGCCGTCAAGGGAATTTCGAACATTATGGAAATATGCAGGTAGCAATCCGCCCAACGCCAACGCGGCTGGCCTGCAGATGATATAGGCTATCATCAATCAAGACGGAGGCATGGTCGCCGATCCTGCGCATGGGCTTCGGCGGCGAGTGAACATGGAAAGCGAAGGCACAACCATCGTCCTGGGCATCCCAATTCCGTCCATCGATCCGGTGTTTCTGGGCGTTGTAGGTGTCCATATTCTGTTTGGGCTTGCCGCCTTGACCACCGGCGCTGCCGCGATGTTCGCCCAAAAGGGGCGCGGCCGGCACTCGAACTTCGGCAGCATTTACTTTTGGTGCCTGTTCGGCGTGTTCGTGACTATGAGCGCCTTGTCGCTCCTGCGCTGGGCGGAAAACTACCATCTGTTCGCGCTGGGATGCATTTCTTTCGCATCTGCCTATTTCGGGCGCACGGCCGCCCGACGACACTGGCGCCAATGGCCCAGGCTGCATCTCACCGGCATGGGGATGTCCTACGTCGTAATGCTTACCGCATTTTACCTCGATAACGGCAAGAACCTGCCCTTATGGAGGGAGCTTCCAACTATTGCATTTTGGGTTCTGCCCAGCGCGATCGGAATGCCGATAATCCTCCATGCCTTGTTTCAGCACCCGGTCGTCCTGGACTTCGATCGCTCGCGAGCGGCAAGCACCAGATCCGCAAACCCAGACTGAGAGGCGAGCGCCTTTCGGTGCTACGTCAGACGACCCGCTTGCCGTCGGCGCCGATCACCACCTCGCCGTCCTCCTTGGTGAACGGGCCGATGTCGGGATTGGACAGGATGTCGAGCACCGCTTCCGACGGCCGCGCCAGTATCGTGCCTTTCGGCGTCACCACGATCGGCCGATTGATCAGGATCGGATGCGCCAGCATGAAATCGAGGATCTCGTCGTCGCTCCATTTGGGATTGCCGAGATTGAGCTCGGCATAGGGCGTGCCCTTCTCGCGCAGCAGCTGGCGCGGCGTCATCGCCATGGCGGCGATCAGCTCGACGAGCTTTTCGCGCGACGGCGGCGTCTGCAGATATTCGATCACCTCGGGCTCCTCGCCCGACTGCCGGATGATCGCCAGCGTGTTGCGCGAGGTGCCGCAGGCAGGGTTGTGATAGATGGTGATGGTCATTCGGCGGCTCTCATCTCAGGTTTCGGTTCAGCAAGCAGCCAGCCGGCCAGCGCCAGCGCAAGCAGCGCGCCTAGCAATTCGGCAACGATGAAGGCGGGGACGTCGAGCGGCCGGATGCCGGAAAAGGTGTTGGAGAAGGCGCGCGCGACGGCCACCGCCGGATTGGAAAAGGAGGTCGAGGCGGTGAACCAGTAGGCTGCGGTGATGTAGAGCCCGACCAGCCAGGGGATGGCATCGCCGCGAAAACGCAGGCCGGCGAGAATGGTGAAGACCAGCCCGAAACTCGCGACCAGTTCGGCGATCCACTGCCCCGCCCCGCTCCGCACCGTCGTCGACAGTTCGACGAGAGGCAGGCCGAACATGGCATGCGCGACGACCGTGCCGGCGAGGCCGCCGAGCAACTGGGCGACGACATAGCAAAGTGCGGCATGCCAGCCGATCTCGCGCCTCAGCCCGAACACCAGCGTCACGGCCGGATTGAAATGGGCGCCGGAGATCGGGCCGAGGACTGTGATCAGCACCACCAGGATAGCGCCGGTCGGCAGCGTGTTGCCGAGCAGGGAAAGCGCGACGTCGTCGGTGAGACGATCGGCCATGATGCCCGAGCCGACGACAGCGGCGACCAGCATGGCGGTGCCGAGCGCCTCGGCGGCGAGACGGCGGGGAAGATCGACAATCATGAGCGGATCCGCATATGTTGCATTGCTAGCATTTGCAGGTCACGGCCCGGAGGACCGGCTGGCAGAGTTCCGGCGCGCCGTTGCAGCAATCCTCCATGAGATAGGCAAGCAGGTCGCGAAAGCCGGTCATGTCGGCGACGTAGCGGATCACGCGCCCTTCTCGCGCCGCGCGGACCAGTCCGGCATGGTCGAGCACCTTCAAATGCGCCGACATGGTGTTCTGGACGATTTCGAGCCGCGCGGCGATTTCGCCCGCCGGCAGGCCGCCCGCCCCGGTCTTCACCAGAAGGCGGAAAACCTCCAGGCGCGTGTTCTGACCAAGCGCCGCCAAGGCGCGAAGGGCCGCTTCCCTGTCCATCCATATATCCTTAAATCCGGATTTGAGGATGCTTAGTAACGCAACATGACAGACAGATGACAGCGGGCGTGACGAGGATCGGTCGGGTGCACCAATGGAACTCAGAACGTATCGAAGCGACGCTCCACGTCGCGCGCGAACATTTCGCGCTTTTCGTCCGATATGCTGTGAACGGAGTATCGCGACAGGTACAGATGCCGCACGCCCCGGCCGCACATGGTCTTCAGTCCGCGCAGCAGCACCTTCTTTCCGGGGTTCTGCATATAGAGTTGGGTGTACCACCACGGCGACCCGCATGTGGTGACCACGCCCATGCGGCGGATATTGAGCAGCGCCGGCTTGATCAGGCCGTCATCCGGCGGCACCTCGTAAGCGATGCCTGGGCGCCACACCCGATCGAAATAGCCTTTCAGTATGGCGGGCATGCCCGACCACCAGGTCGGAAAGCAGAAGACGCATGCCTCTGCCCATAACAGCGCATCGACATAGACCTGCAGATCCTTCGGCACCTGGGAGGGATCGTAATGGCCACGCCATTCCTCGGGCAGCATCGCCGGGTTGAACTTCATCTCGTAGAGGTCAAAGTCGATGACCTCGTCGCCTCTTGCCTTGAGCGTCTTGACGACGCGCTGGTGAAGCGATGCCAAATAGCTGTCGGCCGCCGGATGCGCGTAGACTACATTGACCTTCATTGGATGACGCCCTCAAGCCTTCCACCCGAAGCTATTAGTCGAAGCTAATAGGCTTGCCTAGCTGCCGGAGCGCCCCGCATGCGGCGCCCTCCTGCCCGCTTCGACTAGGCCACGCAGATGCCGGGCACCGAGACCTTCTGGAACAGATGCGGCGAAGCCACAGCCGAGGACGGATAGGCCGAGATCTTCGCCCTGAACTGCGGATGGGAGAAAGCGGCGCGGAAGGCGGCGGTCGATTCCCACACGGCATAGTTCAGGTAGGTCGGGCTTTCGCCGATCGCGCGGTGAAGCTGGGTCGAGATGAAACCCGGCTGCTGCTTCATGAAGACAGCGTCGTCCTGCCAGACGTCGAGGAAGGTTTGCTCGTCGGCCTTGTCGAGCGTGAACACGTTCACCAGCACGACGGGGGCGGCGTCGATCGCGACCTGGCGGTCGATCGGGAAAGCAGGGTCGAGGGGGCGCATACGGGTCATGGGAGGCTCCTTCAATTGGTGTTATGATGTCAATCTGTTATGATGCATACATATACATTTGACAACATGATGTCAATATAGATATAAGGTGACAAATGCCCGATACAAAGCGAACACCGACCGGCAAGGCTTTGAGCGATCTCATTCTCGACCTGTTCAGGCTGAACAGCCGCATCAGCGCTGCCGGCGACAGGCTGGTCGCCGATCTCGGCCTGACCAGCGCCCGCTGGCAGGTGCTGGGAGCCATCGTCGCCGCCGAGCGTCCGCAGCCGGTGGCGTGGCTGGCGCGCGATCTCGGCGCCAACCGCCAGAACGTGCAGCGCATCGTCAACGACCTCGAGGGCGAAGGACTGGTCGCCTTCAGGATCAACCCGCATCACCGGCGGGCGCAGCTTGTCGTGCTGACCGACGACGGGCGCGAAGCCTACGACGCGGCCATGCGCCTGCAGGCCCCCTGGATCAACACCCTCGCCGACGGGCTTGCCGTCGAGGACATCAACACCATGCACGGCGTGATCACGGCACTACGCAAAAAACTGGAAGGCAACGATGACGCTGAAGAGCAGGGCTGACCGCTGCGGAACGGTGGCTGTCCCATCCCTTGCTGAGCGCCGCCCTCATCCTGGCGCTGCTCGCTTCCCAGCATCGCCAGCTTTGGACGGCCCGAACCGGCGCACAGTACACCGCGCGGCTGCGTTGCCAAGCGCGGCGATTTCGCGCAACGGTTCCGACAACCGCAATGACCGCAGTAGCCTCACCGATGCCAGTATCCCGTGCCCGATAGCTCAATACTCGTCACCGGAGCGCGCGCGCCGGTGGCGCTGCATCTGACGCGGCTGCTGTATGGCGCCGGACACCGGGTGATCCTCGCCGACACACCTGCCCGCCCGATTGCTGCCGCCAGCGTGGCCTGCGCACGCTACTACCGCCTGCCGCGACCGCGCTTCGAGCCGGCGGCCTACGCCGAGGCGGTCGAGGCGCTGGTGCGCGCCGAAGGGATCGGCCTGGTCATCCCGACCTGCGAGGAGGTTTTCCATCAGGCGCTCGCCTGGCGCGACCGCGCGATCCCGGCGCGCCTGTTCGCGCCCGGCATCGAGTTGCTCGCCGAAGTCCACAACAAACATGCCTTCATCCGGCTGGCCGAACGGCTCGGCCTGGCGGTGCCGGAAACGGTGCTGCTGCAATCGCGCGACGATCTGGGGGCCATGCGCGGCCGCGCGCGCGAATTGGTGTTCAAACCGGTGTGGTCGCGCTTTGCCAGCCAGGTGCTTTTGCGCCCCTCGCCCGGCGCACTCGATGCCGTCAATCCCTCGCCCGCCGCGCCCTGGGTGGCGCAGCGCTTCGTGCCCGGCGAGGAGATCAGCGCCTATGCGGTGGCGCGCGGCGGCAGGCTAAAGGCATTCTCGCTCTACCGATCGCTCTATCGCGCCGGCAAGGGTGCCGGCGTCTTGTTCGAGCCAGCCGAGGACGCGGCCGCGCGGCGGCTGGTCGAGCGCATCGTCGCCGCCACGTCATGGACCGGACAGATCTCCTTCGACCTGATGCGGCAGGCAGACGGAACGGTTCTGCCGCTGGAATGCAACCCGCGCGCCGTCAGCGGGCTGCATTTCTTCCGCGATCCGGCGCGCTTTGCGAACGCGGTGCTGGGAGACGGGCCCGAGGTCAGACCCGATGTCACCGCGCCCCAGACCGCGCGGCTCGCCATGTGGATCTACGGGCTGCCGGCGGCCTTGCGCTGCGGTGGCCTCGGCCGCTTCCGCAAGGCGATGCGTGAGGTCGAGGAACTGCTCGACTGGCCTGATGATCCGGCGCCGGTGAAGGCGCAATGGGCGGCGCTGGGCGAGATCGCAGGCGTTGCGCTTCGAGAGCGCATCAGCCTGCAGGCGGCATCGACGCGCGACATCGAATGGAACGGGCCGGACGAGTGACGTCGGCAGGAGGGCGAAGGAATGCGACGGTCCTTCCGCCTGCCGTCACAGCTCGATCTGATGCACTCTTGGCTCGCTTGCCGCCGGCGGCAGGTTCCCGGCCATAATCGCGGCGATGTCGTGGCGCAGGAAATCCAGCGGACCGATCACCGGCAGCGCCGGCGGGGCGAAACGGGCGTTGTCGCTCGCCGATTTCAGCACGCGGCGATCCTGCTGCAGGGCGACGTTGAACAGCGGCTTGAAGGCAAATGCCTTTATCCTGCCGAGCAAGCCCTGGCGCGGGCCGGTCAACCAGCCGACGCCCTCGACGGTGCGCTCGTCGGCCTGGCGCAGATGGAAGGTGGTGGCGAGGGCCAGCCCATCCTTGCTCCAATATTCCAGTTCGGCGATGCCGGGATGGCGGAAGCGGCCGATTGTTCTCGCGCGCTCACCCTCCAGCAGCCGGCTGATCAGCCCCTGCAGCCGATCCTCGCCGGTGTAGCAGGCCTCGACCCAGCCCTCGCCGCCGGTCACCTCGACGCGCACGAGATGGCGTCGCGAGCTCAGGCCGCGCAGCAGGCCCTTGTGGGTGAAGTGGGTATGGGTGGCATCGAGGATGTTTTCGGCCGCGTCGATCACCGTCGACTGCGTCGAGCTGCGCACCCGCCGCACGACGAGGTCCCGACCCTGCATGCAGTGGAGATAGGGCTCGCCCTGCGGCGTTCCCGACGAGACGAAGACGACGCCGTCGCGCTCGATGACGCCGTAGCGACGCACGCGGTAATGCGGCATCTCGCCGACATGACCGGGAATGGCGGTGCAGCGGCCTTCGCCGTCATAGCGCCAACCGTGATAGGGGCATTCGATTTCGCCGCCGACGACCTTGCCGGTCGAGAGCTCGACCAGCCGGTGCGGGCAGCGGTCGAACAGCGCGGCG
This sequence comes from Mesorhizobium sp. M4A.F.Ca.ET.090.04.2.1, assembly GCF_003999085.1. NCBI lineage: Bacteria > Pseudomonadati > Pseudomonadota > Alphaproteobacteria > Hyphomicrobiales > Phyllobacteriaceae > Mesorhizobium > Mesorhizobium sp. M4A.F.Ca.ET.090.04.2.1. Next base: position 887 of record NZ_RZOT01000284.1, on the reverse strand, counting down.
ATGCCCTGGGCCGAGCGGAACAGGACGACAGGTTGGCCGTCGATCAGGATGCGCCTGGGCTTGCGCCTGATGTCGGCCGACAGCGCCACGGCCTGCCAATGATCTTTCCGATCGTGATCTTCGCTGTGCCTCTGGCGCACGCTCACAGCTCGAACCTCCTGAGCAAGGGAATGCCGACCAGCGCCAGCACGGTTTCCATGACGCGGATCGCCGCACGCCGGCGGCGCGAAAGGTGCCCGGCGTAGACGGCGTTGTATTCGATAGTCGCCACCGCGCCGCGCAGGCGCTTGAAGCCCGCCGCCCCGGCGCTCATGTTGAAGAATAGGCCGTGCGCGGTCGCATGCTGCTGAGCCATCGCCATCACCATGCGATAAAGCCCCTCCTGTATCGGCAGGCCGGTATCGTAGCCGACGATGGGCTGGGTCAGCGTGCGGCCGTTCTCGAACAGGCCGGTGACGGCGACGAGGTCTCCACCCGGCCGGCGCAGGCCGGCAAGGCTGATGATGCCGCGCCGGTGCATCTCGGCGATGTAGCGGGCGGTGTAGTGCGGATTGAGCGGCGTGTACTTTTCCAGATAGAGCATGGTGTAGAGCTCTTCCGCGCGCGCATAGTCGGCTTCGCTGAAATCGGCATCGCCGACGCGCTCGAAGGGCGTGGTGGCGAGCCGCTTGCGGTCGCGCTTCATGTTGATGGTCATGGCCGGTGCCGCGCCGCGGTCGGCGAAGATGTAGATCTGGCGGGCCGCCAGCATGCGGAAACCTTCGGCCTTCAGCGCCGCGATGGGGGCGGGATCGGCGATCTCGTTCAGCGAGCGGATGACGATGGCGCGATCCGGGAAACGCGCCACAAGGTCGGCGCGCAGCTCGGCCACCGCCGTTCGGTCGAGC
>NZ_RZOT01000283.1:0-7677 GCF_003999085.1 Mesorhizobium sp. M4A.F.Ca.ET.090.04.2.1 | reverse complement strand
CGCCAGTACCATGATGCGACGACGGGAATCGAACCCGTACGATCGGAAATCGAGTGATTTTAAGTCTCTCTGTGTGTCCACCCTTGGGTGTCCAAAGTGCCACGCAAAGCCTGAAGTGACGCTTACTAGTGGGCTTTCAGCACAATCAGACCGCAGAGAATGATTATCGCCACCAGGATCAGCGCCCACGACACGGCGCCGCGCGAAAGGCGCCTCCTCCGACCGCGCAGGGCCTGGTCTCGCCAGCGTTTAGCCTGATCAGCCCCTATGTTTAATTTATCCACGCCCTTCTCTCCCCGAGCGCCGAGAATGCTTCCACACAGCAATCGAGTCCATAGCTGAGAGATTGCTAAATCGGAGTAGGTATCGGGAGGTCGGTTGATGCGCGATTACGACCTTACACAGCGACCCGGCCAAGCCCTCCTGGGGTAGGACGAGGGGTTCAGGGCAGCGGGATCGGCTTGTCACTGAGTGTGTGTAAGTAGGCGATCAGATTGACCCGTTCAGTCTCATCCGGAACACCGGGCATCTCCATGTAAACGCCTGGCGTAGTGACCATGGGCTCAAGCAGATATTTGTTCAGGTCCTCGTACGTCCACACGCCTTCCCAGCCCAGCAAGGTGTCGGAATAACGCATTTTTGTCATAGAAGCCTTATCGCGGCCGACGACACTCCACAAGTTCGGCCCCGTCTTGGTTCCTCCCTGTGGCTCGACATTGTGGCAACCGGCACATAGTCGGGTGAAGGAGGTTCGGCCTTTCTCAATATCGGCGGTAGCCAACTTCATCGAGATCGGAGACGGCGTTGGCAAGATGACGCCGTGCGACATGAGATAGTCAGCGATTTCGCGTAGCCCCTTGAATTTTGCCAGATGGAGCGGCGTCTTGCCGTCCTTTGTCTTCGCATTGACGTCCGCGCCGGCCTCGACCAGTGCCCTCACGCAATCGAGGCAACCCAGATTGACCGCGATGTGGATAGCGTTTTCGCGGCTGCGCTTCGAATTTGGATTTGCGCCTCCGTCCAGCAACAGTTTGATCAAGTCGATCCTGCGTTTTGCCAAAGCCGGCATGAGAGCAGGACCCAAAAGCGGTGTCGGGGCGGCGTTGACGTCGGCACCGCGATCCATGAGCAGTTTTGCCGCCGCAAAATGCCCACTCTTAACCGCAAGATAGAGTGGTGTCGCTTTCCCATCGCTCTCATCAACGCCAGCACCTGCGTCGAGCGCTGCGGTGATCGCCGCGACATCGCCCTTCGTGGCGGCGTCGTGGATAGCGGCGGCATGCGTTGCAATCGGAAGGTGCAAAAGCACCAATGGAAGCAAAAGCAAAACGCGGCGCATTCGCTACCCTGTGTCAAACCGGAGGACTGGGCACGCTTTGAGAAGGGCAGAGTTTAGGGTGAATGCTCAATCGCGACAAGGTATTTCAGCGACCGCTAACGGAACAGAACCAGGAGTTTCGCGAGGAGTGATCGCAATAATCTCTGACAAAAAGAGGCCGGCGCCTGTTGGGCGGGGGGCTTTGGGGTAAGACGCCGGCCCTAGGCGGATCAAGTCCGCCGCCAGAGGAACTTAGCAAGGTGGGCGCTGAGCGTAATTCCGTGATCGCGCCAGTGCGATGGTGCGGACGACGGGAATCGAACCCGTACGATCAGAGATCGAGGGATTTTAAGTCCCTTGCGTCTACCAGTTCCGCCACGTCCGCGCCCGTTGCTTTTCGGGGCTTCGGGCCGAAACGTCAACCGCCCATGTGCGGACGCTGCGTGGGCTGGCGCCGGAACTTGGCGCCCGGCAGCCTTCAAGCCGGGATCGGGTACAATTTCAGGTGCTGGATCAGGATGATCGTCTTGGCATCGACAATGCGCCCGTCGGCGATGCCGGCCAGCGCGTCGTCGAGCGTCATCTCCAGCACCTCGATATCCTCACCCTCTTCCGGCGCGCCGCCGCCGGCCGAGATGCGGTCGGCCGGGGTGTAGCGCGCGACGAAGAACCAGAGCCGCTCCGTCACGCTGCCCGGCTCATATAGGGCGCGAACAGCCGCTCGACGTCCTTCAGCCGGTAGCCGAGCTCCTCCTCCGCCTCCTTGCGGATGCAGGTTTCCGGGTCGTTCTCGTCGAGCAGGCCAGCGCAGGCCTCGATCAGGGGTTCGCGATGGCCGGTGACATAGGCCGGATACCGGAACTGCCGCACCAAGAGCACGGTCGAGCGAGCGGGATCAAAGGGCAGAATCACCGCGCCATCGCCGCGATCGTAGGTCTGGCGGATCTGCGTCTCCCACTGCCCGTCGCGTCGGCGATAATCGAGCACCGTCTTCTTCAGGACCGCCCAGTCGTCGGACAGCACCTCTTCCGAGCGGATGCGAATGCGATCTTCCATGATGAACTCCGATGAACCCGTGCCCGCGCACGGGGCCTAGCCGCGAACCGCCATTCATGCAATCGGGCCAGCCATTGGTCCAGGGCGGCATTTTTCACCGCCTCGTGTCTGGTGCAGGTTGTTAGCGGCTTTTCTTCCGGGGCATCAGCGCTCCGGCGGAATTGGCCGAATCTCCTTCAGGTAGCGCTGAATGGGTGCAAGCCCTTCAAGGCGCGGCATTTCTCTCATCATCTCCCCGGGCTCGCACCAGGGATAAGGCAGATTCGTAATCCAGCCCATGATCCGGTCAAGCTTATCAGCAGGAAATATCTGCATCACATCTATGGTGATGACCAGCTTTTCGACCTTGCACTGTGCACCCCGTGTAAAATACCAGTCGTAGCGCCCGCTCCCGACCCGAATTGGACCATTGTTCTTGGCCGACATACCGACCAGCCAGTGGCATGGAAAATGGCGCCGATTGGCCTCCGTTGGTTGCGCAAGGCAGAAGGTGTAGACGTTCTCGAAATCATTGGCGAAACCACGACTAAGAATCTCTTCGATCGCGGCCACCCCGTCGGCCGAACTCGGAAAGGAGATGGCTTCGGTCTTCACGACCATTTCCAGATGGATGTCTCCAGTAAAGGCGCGCCGCATCAAGAATGGACGGTTCCCATCCTTCGCATGGAAGTATGTGCTAACGGCTTCGAACGGGCCCGGCATTAGGTCTCTCCGACTTCAAGTCTAATCACGTTACCTGCTTCGCGCCAGAGATGCGGCGGCGTTCGCTGGCACGCGGCCACCTTCGGCGAGGAAATCCACCCGGCGCCGCAGCTTGCCCGCTCGGTGACGACGATGCGGCATTGGATGAAGGCGGCGGGCTGACCAACTTCGCTGAGACGTTTGGGCGCAGCCTGGAAGACACGATTGCAACCAAATTGGCTGCTTTGCGTTTGCGGCCATGATGGACAGCAAGCCTTTTGAAAAGCCGGTGGTGGTCGAACTCGGCCATGTCGGCAAATATCGCCAGATCCGCAGCACAAAAGAAGCGGCGGAATGCCTGATGACGGTTTGGCCGCTCAATCGCGGCCCGCGGCATCGTGATGCCGTCGACACTTGCCTCAAAGTGCTGGAAGGATATCGTTCGACGGCGGATGCGCGCCGGGCCTTGATCGAGGCGGCCAAGGAATCGGAAGTGCTGGTGCCCGACGACCGCTTGCCCGACGATCGGCTGCATTGAGCAAAAGGGGGCTTTTCAACCGGAGGACTTCATGGCGAAGCTGACTTACAAGATCGTCGAGCACGATGGCGGCTGGGCCTACAAGGTCGGTGCGACCTTTTCGGAGACGTTCCCTACCCACCAGGACGCGCTGCGCGCCGCCGAGATCGCTTCGGCCGAGCAGCAGATCGCCGGCGCCACGGACGGCATCCAATACGAGGACGCCGAAGGCAATTGGCACGACGAACTGGCCGACGGCCGGGATCGGCCACAAACCGAAGTTTCCGACTAGCGTCTGCTCCTGGCGCGGCCCTTGCCACAGCGGCCGCCGATACCCGCCATGGCACCCTGCCGCCACTTGGAAAGCGTGCGGTCTGCTACTTGCCGCAATACTGATCGTTGACGTTCTTGCCCGGCATTGGCGTCGGGTCCGGACGTGCTAGAGGCGCAAGGCCCGGCCGGGCCGGGGTTGCCCAGCGTGTTCAGGCCTGACGCATCGCTGCCGGCAATGCTGGCCGTGGTGTTGCGATCGACGGGGAACGTGTCTTCGTTTCGAACAGCCAGTTGCGATGGCTTCCAGACGTTGTCTCGGCCGACTGGGCCAATGCCGATGTGGCGAGGCCGATCGTCAAAGCCGAGGCTGCAAGCAGTCTCATCATCATTGGTTTTGCTCCCTGATGCGACATGGGTCAGACCCGATGGTCACGTCGAAGGTTCAGTGAATTGTCGTGAGGGCTGGGTGATGTTCAGCCAGCAAACGCCCGCTCGGCAATGCGCCTGACGAAAGCGGCGACGCGCTCCGGCTCGATGAATTGCGGCATGTGGCCCACGCCGTCGACGGCCTCGAAATCGAGCCCTTTGAGCCTGTCCCGCATCGGTTGGCCATGGACAGCCATGCCAATGACGCGGTCGGCGGTGCCGAACAAAATGCCGGCAGGCATGGCGATCTCGCCATAGCGCTGCTCGATGCGGCCGAGATCCTGTTCCACCGCAACAACATCGGTCGAGGTTGCATGGAAATGGGCGGGCCGCAACCCGAGCCAGCCGCCTCCTCCGGTCATATAGTCACCTGGAACGGCCTGCTCGCGAAGATGAACCTCATTGTCGGCTCCGCGTATTTCAAACTCAACGGTATCGCCACCGTATACGCCATGATCCGGCGCAGCAGCCGCGAAGGAACGTAGAGCAGGTCGAATTTCTGGCGCACCCTGGTTTCCAGATGCGTCAGGGGTGCGAGCAAGGCGATGCCCGAAATCCTCCCGGGGTGCTCCACCGCCAGCGTCAGCGCGATTGCGCCGCCCAGCGAATGACCAACGACCAGCGGCTTCTCCAGCCCCAGCTTGTCGATGAAGCGCCGCACGATTTCGGCCTGCTCGGGCAGTCGCCCGGTGGCGTCGCCAGCCCGCACCGAATAGCCAGAGCCCGGACGGTCGAGCGCGATCAGCCTATATCCCGGGGCCAAAACGGCCGAACAGCGTGTGGCGGAAATGATGGTGCTGGGCGCCTAGCCCATGCAGGAAAACGATCGGCCTGCCCTCGCCTTCCTCGACATAATGGATGCGGTTGCCGTCGATCTCGACAAACGTTCCGCGCGCCGGCACCAGCCGTTTCGCCTTGGCGGCGATCCACCATGTCGCCAGCACCAAAAAAAGAAGCACCACGACCGCCAGCACGACCACGCCACCGAGCAGCCACCACAGAATCGATATCGACATCTTCCACCCGCAGCAGACCGAGGCAGATTACCCGCCGCAGATGTCGCTGCAAGGCGCCGCCGTGGCATAGTGCTGGCTGATTGCCGGCGGCCCATCGCCGCGCTATCTCAGGCGACCCTGTTTGCCGGAGCCAGCCATGCCTGAAATTGTCACCGCCGCCATGCTCGTCATCGGCGACGAGATCCTGTCGGGCCGGACCAAGGACAAGAACATCGGCCACCTTGCCGACATCATGACGGCCATAGGCATCGACCTGAAGGAAGTGCGCATCGTTGCCGACGAGGAGGACGAGATCGTCGCCGCGGTCAATGCCGTGCGCGCTCGCTACACCTACGTCTTCACCACCGGCGGCATCGGCCCCACGCATGACGACATCACCGCCGATTCGATCGCCAAGGCGTTCAGCGTGCCATGCGAATACGACGCCAAGGCCTATGCGATGCTGGAAGCGAGCTATGCCGCGCGCGGCATTGAATACACCGAGGCGAGGAAGCGCATGGCGCGCATGCCGCGTGGCGCCGACCATATCGACAATCCGGTGTCTATCGCGCCGGGCTTCCGCATCGGCAACGTCCATGTCATGGCCGGCGTGCCGTCGATCTTCCAGGCCATGCTCGACAATGTCGTGCCGACGCTGAAGGCGGGGACCAAAATGCTGTCGGTGACGGTCCAGTGCCCGTTCGGCGAGGGCCTGATCGGCGGCCCCCTGGCCGATATCCAGAAGGCGCATTCCGACACCATCATCGGCTCTTACCCGAAATATGGCGACGGCAAGTTCTGGACCGAACTCGTCGTGCGCGCCCGCAGCGAGGAAGCGCTGGAGGCCGCGCGCAGGGATGTCGAAGCCATGGTGGCCGGCCTCGCCAAGGCGGCCGGTTGATCCAGGTCATTCCGGAACCAAGCGCGCTCCTCTAGCGTTTGTCGCAGGCGATTTTCGATCGCCGCAAGATGAGGGATTGCCATGCGCTTCAAGACCATCGTCGCCATATTGCAGAACGAGCAGGACGCCGAGCGCGTGCTCGATTGCGCCATCCCGCTTGCCGACCGCTTTCAAAGCCATCTCGTCGGCATCCATGCCGAGGCGCTTCCAGTCCCCTACACCTCGGCGACCGGCTTTCCGGACACCGAGTTCCTGCAGGTGTCGGCCGAGATGAACCGGGAACGCGCCGACAAGCTGGAAGCGCTTTTCCTGAGGCGCATCGAAGCGTCGGGCCTATCCTTCGAGTGGCGCAGCCTCGAGAGCTTTTCCGGCGACAGCGCGCTGACCGGCATTTCAAGCGTCCGTGCAGCCGACCTGATCATCGCCGCCCAGCGCGACACCGGCGGCGATCCGAGCGCCGATGTCGACACGCTGGTCTATGATGCCGGACGGCCCGTGCTCGTGGTGCCGCATGAAGGCCCCCTCATCACAACCTTCAAGCGTGTGCTCCTGGCCTGGAACGGCAGCAAGGAGGCCGCACGCGCCGCCTTCGACGCCCTGCCCTTCATCAGCGAGGCGGAGAAGACGGACATATTGATCATCGATCCGCCGGAGACGCTGGACGAAGCCCCGGAGGCCGCCGGCGCCGAGATCGCCGCGGCGCTCTCCAGGCACGGCGCCACCGTCAGCGTCTCGGTGCAGAGGTCGAATGGCGGTTCCGTCGATGACCTGATCCAGACACGCATCGCCGAGACCGGCGCCGACTTGCTCGTGCTCGGCGCTTACAGCCATTCCTGGCTGCGCCAACTGCTGTTCGGCGGCGTGACACGCACGGTGCTGCGCACCGCGCCAGTGGCGGCCTTCCTGTCTAGATGACCTAACGCCGTTCAAAGCAAGCGCGGCGTTAAGTCCACCGGTATCGCTAGCCGCCACCTTGCCAAGGGCGGCATTTTCCCGCTAATTCCGCCTGCATTCCCCTTGGATGTCGTCACGCGCCTGGTCGCGTGTTGCGGAGTGCGCGAAAAATGTCCCTTCCCGAAAAAGCCTTCCCGGTCTCCTGGGACCAGTTCCACCGCGACGCCCGCGCGCTTGCCTGGCGGCTTGCCGGCGCCAGCAAGGGGCAGTGGAAGGCGATCGTCTGCATCACCCGCGGCGGCCTTGTGCCAGCCGCCATCATCTCGCGCGAGCTCGGCATCCGGGTCATCGAGACGGTTTGCGTCGCCTCCTATCACGACTACACCAGCCAGGGGCAGTTGCAGGTTCTGAAGGAAATCACGCCGGCGTTGCTCGCCGACGACGGCGCCGGTGTGCTGATCATCGACGACCTCACCGACACCGGCAAGACCGCGGGCATCGTACGCGCCATGATGCCTAAGGCGCATTTCGCCACCGTCTACGCCAAGCCGAAGGGGCGACCGCTGGTCGATACCTTCGTCACCGAGGTCAGCCAGGATACCTGGATCTACTTTCC
>NZ_RZOT01000282.1:0-7682 GCF_003999085.1 Mesorhizobium sp. M4A.F.Ca.ET.090.04.2.1 | reverse complement strand
CGGCACCGGCGCCGGCTTCCGCGCGGCGATCGCGGCCGACCGCGTGCCGTTCCTCAGGCGCGGGCTCTTGCCGATCGGCAACATGGTCTCGGCGCTGCCGATCATCGGCGTGGCGCCGATCATGGTGATGTGGTTCGGCTTCGACTGGCAGTCAAAGGCGGCGGTCGTCATCATCATGACCTTCTTCCCGATGCTGGTGAACACGGTCGCCGGTCTTGCCGCTTCGGGCCATATGGAGCGCGACCTGATGCGCACCTATGCCTCGGGCTATTGGCCGACGCTCATCAAACTCAGGTTGCCGGCCGCCGCTCCTTTCATCTTCAACGCGCTGAAGATCAACTCGACGCTGGCGCTCATCGGCGCCATCGTCGCGGAGTTCTTCGGCACGCCCGTCGTCGGCATGGGATTCCGCATTTCGACCGAGGTCGGGCGGATGAACATCGACATGGTCTGGGCCGAAATCGCAGTTGCAGCACTGGCGGGTTCGGTCTTTTATGGCGTGGTCGCTCTTTTCGAAAGAGCCGTCACGTTTTGGCATCCCTCTGTCCGTGGTGGATAGGGGCGGTGGGTTTAAGGGTGTTAACTTCAGAGGGTAAAAACATGAAAAGACTGATTATTCCTGTCCTAGCCGGCGCGATGTCGCTGGCCGCTTTCCAGGCGATGGCGGCCGACAAGGTGACGCTGCAGCTGAAGTGGGTCACGCAGGCCCAGTTCGCCGGCTACTATGTCGCCAAGGCAAAGGGCTTCTATGAGGCCGAGGGCCTCGACGTCGACATCAAGCCGGGCGGTCCCGATATTGCGCCCGAGCAGGTGATCGCCGGCGGCGGCGCCGACGTCATCGTCGACTGGATGGGCGGGGCGCTCGCCGCGCGCGAAAAGGGCGTGCCGCTGGTCAATATCGCCCAGCCGTTCAAGAAGGCCGGCATGGAACTGGTCTGCCCGAAGGACGGCCCGATCAAGACCGAAGCCGACTTCAAGGGCCACACGCTCGGCGTCTGGTTCTTCGGCAACGAGTATCCGTTCTACGCCTGGATGAACAAGCTCGGCCTCAAGACCGAGGGCGGCCCGGACGGCGTCACCGTGCTGAAGCAGAGCTTCGACGTGCAGCCGCTGATCCAGAAGCAGGCGGACTGCATCTCGGTCATGACCTATAACGAGTACTGGCAGCTGATCGACGCCGGCTACAAGCCGGAACAGCTTACCGTGTTCAACTACTCGGCCATGGGCAACGATTTGCTCGAAGACGGGCTCTATGCGTTGGGAGACAAGCTCAAGGATCCGGCCTTCGAGGACAAGATGGTGCGTTTCGTGCGCGCTTCGATGAAGGGCTGGAAATATGCCGTGGACAACTCCGACGAGGCAGCCGGCATCGTCATGGACAATGGCGGCCAGGACGAGAACCACCAGAAGCGGATGATGGGCGAAGTCGCCAAGCTGATCGACAATGCCGATGGCAAGCTGATTCCGGAAGCCTATGAGCGCACCGCCAAGGCGCTGCTCGACCAGAAGATCATCACCAAGCAGCCGGAAGGCGCGTACACGACGGCGATCACCGACAAGGCGATCAAGTAGGCCGGCTGAACGCTGACATGCTGATCTCGAGAACGGCGCCTCAGAGGCGCCGTTCTTTTATGGTGTTCATGACGAAGCTGGTCTCGATCGAGGCGACGCATTTCAGCCGCGCGATCTTTTCCTTGATGAAGCGCTCGTACTGCTCGAGGCTTCCTGCCACCACCTTCAGCACATAGTCGCGCGAACCGGTGACGAGGTGGCATTCCAGCACCTCTTCCCAGCCGCGGATCGCTTCCTCGAACATGACGATCTCGTCCTCGTTCTGGCGGCTGAGCCGGATGGTGGCGATGGCGACCATGCCCCAGCCGAAGGCGGCCGGATCGACCAGGGCGGTGTAGCCCCTGATGACGCCGGCTTCCTCCAGCCGCCGCACGCGCCTCAGGCAGGGCGACGGCGACAGCCCGATCCGCTCTGCAAGCTCGTTGTTGGTGATGCGGGCGTCGGCTTGCAGTTCACGCAGGATCTTGCGGTCGAAACCGTCGGCTATCTTCTGCTGCACTTTCGGGCTCTCCAGGCAATTCATTGCGGGAACGCAGCCATGGGAGCCCAAAAATAGCAAGGACTGCTTGATGGGGATGGCATAAATTGCGAGGCAACACTCCTCGAAAAGCAGGAAAGAGCCATGACCGCGCCGCGCCCGTCGAAAACCCACATCGGCAACCACAAGCTCCATCCTGAGACGCTGATGCTGAGTTACGGCTTCGATCCGCAGCTTTCGGAGGGCGCGGTCAAGCCACCGGTGTTCCTCACCTCGACCTTCGTGTTCAAATCGGCGGAAGAGGGACGCGACTTCTTCGACTACACCTCCGGCCGCAAGGAACCTCCGAGCGGCACCGCTTCCGGTCTCGTCTATTCGCGCTTCAACCATCCCAACAGCGAGATCGTCGAGGACCGGCTGGCGGTCTATGAGGGCACGGACGCCTGCATCCTGTTCTCGTCCGGCATGTCGGCGATCGCGACGACCCTTTTCGCCTATGCCCGTCCGGGTGACGTCATCCTGCATTCGCAGCCGCTCTATGGCGGCACCGAGACGCTTCTGACGCGCACGCTCGCCGGCTTCGGCATCGAGGCTGTCGGCTTCGCGGACGGCGTCGACGAGGCAGCGGTTGGCGCGGCTGCCGATGCTGCCACGGCCAAGGGCCGCGTGTCGGTCATCCTGATCGAGACGCCGTCAAATCCGACCAACAGCCTTGTCGACATCGCGCTGATGCGCAGGATCGCCGACGAAATCGGCGCCGGGCAAGGGACGGCGCCGATCATCGTCTGCGACAACACGCTGCTCGGCCCGGTGTTTCAGCGGCCGATCGAACACGGCGCCGACGTTTCGGTCTATTCGCTGACCAAATATGTCGGCGGCCATTCCGACCTGATCGCCGGCGCCGCTATGGGCAGCAAGGCGGTCACCAAGCCGATCAAGGCGCTGCGCGGCGCGATCGGCACGCAGCTCGACCCGCATTCCTGCTGGATGCTCGGCCGCTCACTGGAGACGCTGTCGATCCGCATGGAACGGGCGAACGACAATGCGCGCCTGGTCGCCGAATTTCTGCGCGACCATGCCAAGGTCGAGAAGGTCCACTATCTGCCGTTCCTGGGCGAGGATACGCCTTCGGGTCGCACCTACCGGGCGCAGTGCAGTGGCGCCGGCTCAACCTTCTCCTTCGACATTCGCGGCGGGCAGAAGGCGGCGTTCGCCTTTCTCAACGCCCTGCAGATATTCAAGCTGGCGGTAAGCCTCGGCGGAACGGAATCGCTGGCCAGCCATCCGGCGGCCATGACCCATTCGGGTATTCCCTTCGAGGTGCGCCAGCGCATCGGCGTGCTGGAGACCACGGTCAGGCTGTCCATCGGCGTCGAGCATCCGGACGACCTGATCGCCGACCTGACGCAGGCGCTGGCAGCCGTCTGATCACTGCCTTCTTGGACTCCAAAGGAGGGCGGGCAACCGCCCCTTTTAGCCGTGCTGTCAAATCGGCGTTACTTCCGGGAAACATCCGCTCCTCAAGCCGTTGTGGCGGTGCATCCATTCCGGGATGTCACAACGGAGGTCTCCATGCGCATTCAACCCCTCACGCCGATGTTCTCGGCGCTGGCCATTTCCGCGTCTATCCTGCTTGCCTTTCCTGCCTTGGCCGAAACGGTGAAATACACGGCGACGCTCGATGGCGGCCAGCAGAGCCCGCCTGTCACCACCAAGGGCAAGGGAACCGCCACATTCACCTTCGACACCGCCAAGAAGAAGCTGAGCTGGAACGTCAAATATTCCGGCCTCAGCGGACCGGCGACGGCGGCACACATTCACGGCCCGGCCGCGATGGGCGCGAACGCGGGACCCGTAATCCCGTTCAAGAAGCTCAAGAGCCCGATCAAGGGATCGGCCACGCTGACCGATGCGCAGGCGGCAGACCTTGAGGCCGGCAAGTACTACGTCAACGTCCACACCGCCGCCAACAAGGACGGCGAGATCCGCGGCCAGATCGAGAAGGCTATGTAAGACGCAAAGGGCGGTTCATCCCCTTTGCGTGCAGCCGGCAGAAGGTCGGCAGGCTGCCCTTTCGCGTCTAGCTCTTGTCGCGTATCTGCGTCAGCGTGCGGGTCGGCGTGATCGCCTCGGGATCGAGCCTGATCTCGACGATCGCCGGCTTGCCGCTGGCGCGCGCGCGCTCGAAGGCCGGCGCGAAATCGGCGGTCTTCGCAACCGTCTCGCCGTGGCCACCATAGGCGCGGGCAAGGGCGGCGAAGTCCGGGTTCTTGAGGTCAGTGGCGACGACGCGGCTCGGATATTCCCGCTCCTGATGCATGCGGATCGTGCCGTAGATGCAGTTGTTGACGACGATGACGATGATCGGCAGATCGTACTGGACGGCGGTGGCGAACTCCTGCCCGTTCATCAGGAAGCAGCCGTCGCCGGCGAAGGCGATGACTTCGCGTTCCGGGTGCAGCGCCTTGGCGGCGACCGCGGCCGGCGTGCCGTAGCCCATCGAGCCGGAGGTCGGCGCCGCCTGCGTGCCAAAACGGCGTGAGCGATGGAAGCGATGCACCCAGGTGGCGTAGTTGCCGGCGCCGTTGGTCAGGATGGCGTCGTCGGGCAGCACCTTTTCCAGATAGTTCATGATCGGTCCCATCTGGACGGAGCCGGGGCCGGTTTCCGGCGGCGTCGACCAGTCGAGATAGGCGGCATGCAGCTTGACCGTCTCGCCCGCCCAGGCCGGCGATACCGGCCCCTTTCGCCTGGCGAAGGCGCGCACGAAGGCGGAAGGCGAGGCGTTGATCGCCAGCGCCGGCCGGTAGACACGGCCAAGCTCGCCGGCGTCGGCATGGATATGGACCAGCGTCTGGTCGGGATAGGGGCTCTTCAGCAGTGTGTAGTCGGAGGAGGGCATCTCACCCATGCGCCCACCGATCAAAAGGACCAGATCGGCCTGCTTGATGGCGGTCGCCAGCTTCGGATTGATGCCGATGCCGACATCGCCGGCATAGTTCGGATGCAGGTGATCGAACAGCATCTGGCGGCGGAAGGAGCAGCCGACCGGCAGCGACCATGCTTCGGCGATGCCTTGCATATGCGCAACGGCATCGGCGTCCCAGCGGGTGCCGCCGAGGATGACGAAGGGGCGTTTGGCCTTGGCCAGAAGCTTTTCCAGCGCGTCGAGTTCGGCCTCGCCGGGACGCGTCTCGACCGGGGTATGCGGAAGCGCCGCCGGCGCCTCGACGACGCTGGTCAGCATGTCCTCGGGCAGCGAGATGACGACCGGGCCGGGACGGCCAGAGGTCGCCACCGCGAAGGCGCGGGTGACGAATTCGGGGATGCGCGAGGCATCGTCGATCTCGACCACCCATTTGGCGATGTCGCCGAAGAAGCGCTTGTAATCGACCTCCTGGAAGGCCTCGCGCTCCTTGGCGTGGCTGGCGACCTGGCCGATGAACAGGATCACCGGGACCGAATCCTGCATGGCGATGTGGATGCCGGCCGAGGCGTTGGTGGCGCCGGGACCGCGGGTGACGAAGCAGATGCCGGGCTTGCCGGTCAGGCGGCCCTGGCAGTCGGCCATCATCGCGGCGCCGCCTTCCTGGCGGCAGACGATGGTGCGGATGGGCGAGTCATGCAGCGCGTCGAGCACGGCCAGATAGGATTCGCCCGGCACGCAGAAGATGCGGTCGGTGCCGTTGGCTTCAAGCGCCTCGACGATCAGTTGTCCGCCGGTTTTCATCGTGCTGATCTCTCCAGTTCGGCCAGGATTTCCTCAGTGTGCTCGCCAAGACGCGGCGAGGGGCGCTCATAGACGAGCGGCGTGCCGGACATCACCATCGGCGCGCGCACCGAGGGCAGGCGATTGCCGTGGCCGTCGTCGAGGTCGAGCCGCATGCCGCGCGCGATGGTCTGCGGATCATCGAACATCTGGCCGATCGTGTTGATCGGGCTCGCCGGCACGCTGGCCGCTTCGAGCTTCGCCAGCAGCGGATCGCGATCCAAGGCCTCGAGCGCCTCGATGATGCGCTCTCGCAGTCTCGCCCGGTTGGCGACACGGGCGGGGTTGGTGGCAAAATCCCGGTTCGATGGCAGATCGTCGAGACCGACCGCCGCGCAGAATTTTTGGAACTGGCCGTCATTGCCGACGGCCAGGATGATATGGCCGTCCCTGACCGGCAGCACCTCGTAGGGCGCGATGTTCATATGCGCGTTGCCCATCTGCACCGGCGACTTGCCGGAGACCAGATAGTTGAGGTTCTGGTTGCCGAGCGCCGAGATCTGGCTGTCGAACAGCGCCATGTCGATATGCTGGCCCTCGCCGGCCTTCTCGGCATGGCGAAGTGCCGCCTGGATGGCGACCACCGAATAGAGGCCGGTGAAGAGGTCGGAGATGGCGACGCCGGCCTTCTGCGGCTCGCGGCCGGCCTCGCCGGTGATCGACATCATGCCGGCCATGGCCTGGATGATGAAATCATAGCCGGCCCGTGGCGCATACGGCCCGTCCTGGCCGAAGCCGGTGATCGAGCAATAAACGAGGCGCGGGTTGATCTTCTTCAGGCTCTCGTAGTCGAGGCCGTATTTCCTCAGCCCGCCGAGCTTGAAATTCTCGATCAAAACGTCGGCAGTGGCGACCAGGCGGCGGAGCGTATCGGCGCCCTCGGGCTTGGAGAAGTCGATGGCGATCGAACGCTTGCCGCGATTGCAGGAGTGATAGTAGGCGGCCGACAGGTTCTCGCCGTCATGGCTCATGACGAAGGGAGGGCCCCATTTGCGGGTGTCGTCGCCGCCGTCGGGGCTCTCGACCTTGATGACGTCGGCGCCGAGATCGGCCAGCAATTGCCCCGCCCAGGGCCCGGCGAGGATGCGGGCGAGTTCGATAACGCGTATGCCTTTCAGCGGAGGCTCGGCCATGGATCACCGTGTTGGGTCGAAAACGCAGCCTCTATCAATCCCGGCCGTCCCTGTCACGGCCCATGCAATAGGCCACGCCGGGATCAGGATTTCAGAACGCTGTCCGCCCATGCAGCGAAATCGGCCATGACGATGTCCCGGTTGACCTCGTTCAGGCTTTCGTGGCGGGTCTCCGGGGAAACCTTTTAAACCAGATTCGAAAAGCCCATCCTCCCTATGCGCCCGGCGAGGTGGTTGACCGCCTTGCCATAATCCGAGGCGGGGTCTTTCTCGCCGCCGAGCAGATTGATGGGGAGGGTGCGGCGCACGCCGGAAAAATTGCCGTCGCTGCCGCCGTAAATCGCCATCTGGACGACGTCCCGCCACATCGACACCGAGGCATCCCAGCCGCACAGCGGATCGGCGACGTATTTCGCCACCTCCGCCTCGTCGCGCGACAGCCAGTCGAACAGGGTCTTGTGGTTGGGCACGGCCTTGCCCCAGGCCTGGAAGGTCAGCCTCGGCAGCAGTCGCGACGGTACGTCGGAACCCAGCCGCATCCTCTCCCAGCCGAGGATGGCGAGCGCCAACTGACTCAGCAGGCCCTGGGAGAAGTTGCCGTTCCAGATCGCGGCGGCATGGACGCGCGCCGAATGACGCAGAAGGAAGTTCAACGCCACCGACGCGCCCATCGAATGGCCGAAGAGGATGACCGGCACGCTCGGGTGCTCGCCGGCGATCAGGTCGTGGA
>NZ_RZOT01000281.1:0-7719 GCF_003999085.1 Mesorhizobium sp. M4A.F.Ca.ET.090.04.2.1 | reverse complement strand
GCCCTCACCAACCAGCCGCTTCTTCTCGCCCTTCGGCCGGTTCTCGTATCTGGCGAACAGCGCATCGACCTGGTCCCACATGTCGCTGTCGACGACGCCGGGAGCGATGCCGTTGACGTTGATGCGGTGCTTGATCAGGTCGAGCCCGGCCGACTGGGTGAGCGAGATGACGGCGGCCTTGGTGGCGCAGTAGACCGCGACCAGCGGCTCGCCACGGCGGCCGGCCTGGCTTGCCATGTTGATGATCCGGCCGCCCTTGCCCCCGGCGATCATCGAACGGGCAGCCGCCTGCAGCATGAACAGCGTGCCGGCGACGTTGACCGAAAACAGCTTGTCGTAGCTCGCCCTGGTTATCTCGACGATCGGCGCGAGGTCGAAGATGGCGGCGTTGTTGATCAATATGTCGAGGCCGCCGGTCCTGGTCTCCACCGCTTTCACCGCCGCCTCGATGGAGGCCTGATCGGTGACGTCGAGCTTGACGGCGTAGGCCTTGTCGCCGATAGCGGCCGCCGTCCTTTCGGCGGCCGCCAGATCGATGTCGGCAACCGCCACTGTCGCACCCTCGCGCGCGTAGGCTTCGGCGAACGCCTTGCCGATGCCGCGCGCCGACCCGGTGATCAGCGCCGATTTGCCTTTGAGCCTCACCGGGCCATCGCCTTGCCGTCGGGCCCGAAGCGATGCAGCTTGGTCTGGTCCGGCGTCAGATAGATGGTGTCGCCATGATGGACGCCGAGCTCGCCGTCGGCGCGCACCGTCAAGGTGCCGACGCCGTCGGCCTGGACATGCAGGAAGGTGTCGGAGCCGAGATGCTCGGCGACGCCGACGGTCGCCTTCCAGTCGCCCGCCGTGGTCGAGATGTTCATGTGCTCGGGCCGGATGCCGATGGTCTTGGCGCTGTATTTCGCCGCCGGCGCGCCTTCGATCAGGTTCATCTTCGGCGAACCGATGAAGCCGGCGACGAACAGGTTCTTCGGCGTCTTGTAGAGCTCCATCGGCGAGCCGACCTGCTCGACATTGCCGGCGTTGAGCACGACGATCTTGTCGGCCATGGTCATGGCCTCGACCTGGTCGTGGGTGACGTAGATCATCGTCGTCTTGAGCTGATGATGCAGTTCGCTGATCTCCAGGCGCATGGTGCCGCGAAGTGCGGCGTCGAGGTTGGACAGCGGCTCGTCGAACAGGAACGCCGAAGGCTGGCGCACGATGGCGCGGCCAATGGCGACGCGCTGGCGCTGGCCGCCGGAGAGCTGGCCCGGACGACGCTCGAGGTAGTTGGTGAGGTTGAGCACCCGCGCGGCGTCCTTGACCTTCCTGTCGATGGTCGCCTGGTCCTCGCCCGCCATCTTCAGCGGGAAGGCGATGTTCTTGGCGACCGTCATGTGCGGATAGAGCGCATAGGACTGGAACACCATGGCCAGCTTGCGCTTGGCCGGCGCCTCGCCGGTGACGTCGCGGCCGTCGATGTTTATGGTGCCGCCGCTGGTGTCCTCCAGCCCGGCGATCAGCCTGAGCAGCGTGGACTTGCCGCAGCCCGACGGACCGACGAACACGACGAACTCGCCATCCTCGATGACCAGGTCGATGTTCGGAATGATCGTCGTCGACCCAAAGGATTTGGAGACGTTCTTGAGCGTGATGTTTCCCATGGTTTCCTCCCCGAGGGATTATTGTCCGTCGTCCGCCGCTTGCGGCGCCCTACTACTTCACCGCGCCGAATGTCAGGCCGCGCACCAGCTGCTTCTGGCTGAACCAGCCCATGATCAGGATCGGCGCGATCGCCAGCGTCGAGGCCGCCGACAGTTTGGCCCAGAACAGGCCTTGCGGGCTGGAGAAGGAGCTGATGAAGGCGGTCAGCGGCGCGGCCTCGGTGGTGGTCAGCCGGATCGTCCAGAAGGCTTCGTTCCAGGCCAGGATGATGTTCAAGAGCATGGTCGAGGCAATGCCCGGCACCGCCATCGGGGTGAGCACATAGACGATCTCGTTCCATAGCGAGGCGCCGTCCATGCGCGCCGCCTCCAGGATCTCGCCCGGGATTTCGCGGAAATAGGTGTAGAGCATCCAGACCACGATCGGCAGGTTGATCAGCATCAGCATGACCATCAGACCGACGCGGCTGTCGAGCAAGCCGGTGTCGCGGAAGATCAGGTAGATCGGGAACAGCACCGCGACCGCCGGCATCATCTTGGTGGACAGCATCCACATCAGGATGTCCTTGGTGCGCTTGGTCGGCGAGAAGGCCATCGACCAGGCCGCCGGGATGGCGATGATGAGCGCCAGGATGGTCGAGCCAACCGACAGGATCACCGAATTCAGGAAGAACTTGAAATAGCCGCTCTGCGCCTGGACCTCGGAATAGCTCTCGAACGTCCCCGAAGGGATCAGGGCGAAGCCCTGGATCGCCTCCTGCTCCGATTTGAACGAAGTGATGATCGTGTAAAGGATCGGGAAGAAGATCAGCAGGGCGACGATCCAGGCCGCCACCGTGGCGATCGTCTTGTGCTGGGTGGTGACTGCGCGTGCCATCTTATCCTCCCTTACTTATCGAGGTTCTTGCCGACTGCGCGCATGGCGAAGAAGGCGACGATATTGGCGAGAATGACGGCGATCACGCCACCGGCGGATGCCTGGCCGATTTTGAATTCGAGCAGCGCCTTCTGATAGACGAGGAAGGGCAGGTTGGTGGAGGCGTAGCCGGGGCCGCCATTGGTTGTGACCAGGATCTCGGCGTAGACCGAGAGCAGGAAGATCGTCTGGATCAGGATGACGACGGTGATGGCGCGCGACATGTGCGGCAGCGTCAGATAGATGAAGCGGCTAAGGAAGCCGGCGCCGTCCATCTCGGCCGCCTCCTTCTGCTCGCCGTCGAGCGACTGCAGCGAGGTCAACAGGATCAGCGTGGCGAAGGGCAGCCACTGCCAGGCGACGATGATGATAACGGCGGTCAGCGGATGCTGGCCGAACCAGTCGATCGGCTGGCCGCCGAAGAAGCGCGCAATATCGGCGAAGACGCCGTATTGCGGGTGCATGATCATGTTCTTCCAGACCAGCGCCGCTACCGGCGGCATGACGAAGAACGGCGAGATGACGAGGATGCGGACGATGCCTTGTCCCCACATCGGCTGGTCGATGAGCATCGCCAGGAGGATGCCGCCGACCACCGTGATCACCAGCACGCTGACGACGATGGTCAGCGTGTTGAGAATGGCCGCAAAGAATGCCGGGTTGGAGTAGAACAGCTTGTAGTTGGAGAACCAGACAAAACCGTCGCGGATCGGGTTCAGCGGATTGTATTGCAGGAACGAGAACCAGAGCGTGAAGGCCAGCGGCACGATCATCCAGACGAACAGTAGGATCACCGATGGCGCCATCATGAAGCGGGCAAGCGAACGGGTCTGCTGAGTAGCCATGACGGTCACCCTCCAAATGTCAGCCGGATTTTAGAGTTGCGTCACAATTTTCTTGATTGTGAAGGTGGCCGCCCGAACTGGGTTTCGGGCGGCCAATGCCGGTCATGATGCGCTACCGGCGTTCGGCACCGGGAGGAGCCTTACTTGATGTAGCCGCCCTCGGTCATCGCCGCGGTGGCTGCGTCCTGGGCCTGCTTCAGCGCGTCGTCGACGCTCGACTGGCCGGCGAGGGCCGCCGAGAACAGCTGGCCGACGGTGGTGCCGAGACCCTGGAACTCAGGAATGGCGACGAACTGCACGCCGACATAGGGCACCGGCTTGACCGTCGGATGCGTCGGGTCGGCCGCGTTGATGGAGTCCAGCGTCATCTTGGCGAAGGGCGCCGCCTTCTGGTACTCGGCGTTGTTGTAGAGCGAGGTGCGCGTTCCCGGCGGAACGTTGGCCCAGCCTTCCTTCGCCGCGACCAGATCGAGATAGCCCTTCGAGGTTGCCCAGGAGACGAACTTCTCGGCCGCTTCCGCCTTCTGCGTGCCGGCGGGAATTGCCAGCGACCATGCCCACAGCCAGTTGCCGCGCTTGCCCAGGCCATTGTCGGGCGCCAGCGCATAGCCGACCTTGTCGGCGACGGTGGAGTTCTTCGGGTCTGAGACGAAGGAGGCGGCGACGGTGGCGTCGATCCACATGCCGCACTTGCCCTGCTGGAACAGCGCCAGGTTCTCGTTGAAGCCGTTGGACGAGGCGCCCTCAGGACCGTCGGCCTTCATCAGGTCGACATAGAACTGCAGCGTGTTCTTCCATTCGGGCTGGTCGAACTGCGGCTTCCAGTTCTCGTCGAACCAGCGGGCGCCGAAGGAGTTCGACATGGCGGTCAGGAAGGCCATGTTCTCGCCCCAGCCGGCCTTGCCGCGCAGGCAGACGCCGTTCACGCCGTTGGCGCGGTCGGTCATCTTGTCGGCGGCCTGCTTGATGAAGTCCCAGGTCGGCGCATCGGGCATGGTCAGCCCGGCCTTCTCCATCAGGTCCTTGCGGTACATGACGAAGGAGCTCTCGCCGTAGAAGGGCGCGGCATAGAGCTTGCCGTCGACCGATAGGCCGCCAGCGATAGCCGGGATGATGTCCTTTACGTCATAGTCGTCGCCGAGCTTGTCGAGCGGCAGCAGCCAGCTCTGCTTGGCCCAGATCGGAACCTCATAGGTGCCGATGGTCATGACGTCGTACTGGCCGCCCTTGGTGGCGATGTCGGTGGTGACGCGCTCGCGCAGCACGTTTTCTTCGAGCGTGACCCAGTTCAACTGGATGTCGGGGTTCTTCTTGGTGAAGTCGTCGGTCAGCTTCTGCATGCGGACCATATCGCCATTGTTGACGGTGGCGATGGTGATGGATTCGGCATGCGCGGCGAACGCAAGGGCGCTAGCCGACAACAGGCCCAAAGTGAGCGTGCGAAGTTTCATCAAATTCCTCCCATAAACCAAAGTGAGCATTTGCCTTGGCTGTGAGCAATTACTCACTTAGCGTGAATTATGTCAAGCCGGATTCGATGCTGCAGCGCAGCACAAATGACCCATGCACCGCTGCGCGAAAGCTCACAGGCGGATGCGTTGAGAGGAGCCGGCAGAGTTTACCAGCGACGGTTTTTGGAGATCAGCCTATTGGCAGGCGATCTCGGCCAGGATCCAGTCGCGGAAGGCGCGGATTTTCGGCACGTTGCGGCGCGCCGACGGATAGACCAGCCAATAGGCATGGCCATCGTCGCCGACCAGATCGAAAGGCTGGATCAGCCGCCCGTCGGCAAGTTCGTTCTTGAACAGGGCCCTGGTGACGATCGCCACGCCCTGGCCGGCCATCGCGGCATTGGCCTCATAGGCTTGCGCGCCCATGCTGGTGCCGGGGCGATTGGCGAGCTCTTCGGCCGGGAGACCGGCGAGTGCGAACCACTCCTGCCACCAGATGTCGCCCGGATCGAGGATCGGGAGCTTGAGCAGGTCGGCCGGCTCCTTGACACCGCCGATACTTGCCGCAAGCTTGGGGCTGAGCACCGGGGTGAAATCGGCCCTGAACAGCATATGCGTTTCCACGCCCGGCCATTTGCCGCCGCCGGAACGGATGGCGATGTCGATATCTTCTCGGGCGAAATCGACGACACGGTTCGAGGTGTCGACACGCACGGCGAGCGAGGGATGCGCGACTTGGAAGGAGCCCAGATGCTGGGCCAGCCAATTCGAAGCGAAGGTGAGCAGGGTGGAGACGCAAAGCACGCCGTCGGCCCCCGCACGCGCGGCCGAATAGGCGCCGCTCAGCAGCGCAAAAGCCTCGCTGACGGCCGGCGCCAGGCGCTGACCGGGTTCGGTCAGTTCGATCTGCTTCGGCAGGCGGAGGAACAGCGGCGCGCCGATACGCTCTTCGAGCAGCTTGATCTGATAGCTGGCGGCCGCCTGCGTCATGCCAAGCTCTTCGGCGGCCTTGGTGAAGGAGAGGTGCCTGGCTACGGCCTCGAACACGCGGATCGCTTGCAGCGGCGGGAGCTGGGCAAACTGTCGGGCGGTGAGATCGGGCATAAGGCCTCTTTATGGGTCATGATCGACGTTTGATTGGAAGCATCTGCCAATCATCCCGATATTTGGGGTCGACGATCAACACAGTTCAAGCATAGCAAGGCTGACGATCATGACCACGATCCAGGAAAGACTTGTTTCTACCCCTGCGAATGGCTGGTTTTCCGTGCTGGCAAGGGAATTTTCGCGGTTGGCGCGCCGCAGGCGCAGCTATGTCGACGTCAGGGAATTGTCGCCCCATCTGCAGCGTGACATGGGTTTTCTTGATGGCAACGATCCCTGCGGACGCCACAAATAGACATCGCGATTTTATCGCCAATCAACTGGCCAGCAGCGCGGACGCCGTCCGCTCGTCGGTGATGAGGCCGTTGACCAGACGCCGGTTCACGGCGGCAAGGATGCCGGGCAATTTGCGCTCACCCATGGCGAGCGCGATGACCAGCGACCTTTCGCGCGACGGCAGCGCCGCTGAGGACACGCGGTCATTGGTTATGCCCTCGATCATGCGGCCCTCGCGGTCGAACACCCAGCCGACGATCTCGGCGATGCCGCCCGCTTTCTGCAGCGACTTCAACTCGCCCTCGGAAATGAAGCCGTCCTCATAGAGCGGGGCCTTGGGGCCGAGATCGCCGATGCCGACGAAAGTGACGTCGGCTTCCGCCGCCAGCGCCAGCGTCGGCTGGATCATCGGCTGGCTGAGCAGCATGTCCCGCTCTTCCGGCGAGGAGGCGATGACCGGCAGCGGCATCGGGAAGGAGCGTGCCTTGACTCGATCGGCCATGGTAAAGATGACGTTGTAGAAGGCGGCCGAGCCATCCGGCGAGATGTTGCCAGTTAGCGACACCACCTTGTGCTGCGGGCATTCCATCGGCGGCAGCTGCTCGATCGCCGCCTTCAGCGTGCGCCCGGTGCCGATCGCCATGACCAGGGGTTCCGGGGAACGCAGCCGCCGCTCGATTTCCGCCGCCGCCGCCTCGGCGACGCCGATCGTCGTCGAGGACGAGGTGGGATCGCTCGGCACCACTTCGACCAGATCGAGCGCGAAGCGCGATTTGAGCCGCGCCGCGAGGTCGAGGCAATTGGCGATCGGGTGGTCGACACGCACCTTGATCAGCCCTTCCGAGACCGCCAGCGACACCAGCCGCTGCGCCGTCTGGCGGGAAATGCCAAGCGTCAAGGCGATCTGGTCCTGCGTGTTGCCGGCAACATAATACAGCCAGCCGGCGCGCGCCGCGTCGTCCAACCGGTTGCTGCCGCTGTCCTGCCGCGAATTCACTTCTGCCTCCCAAACCCGCCCAACAGGGCGCGGGTACCACTAGCTTACAGGGAATGTGCCAACGCGCAATTGCCTATCGACAGGGCAATTGCCTGCACTCCCGATGCGACCTGGAATGGGGACGGCGGCAAAGGAAGGCCTGCTTGACGGTTTATCTCGGCACGCAAACCGATTATGGGGATCGGCAAAGGAGCCTTGCATGACGCCGAAAGCGGTTTTCTGGGATATGGACGGGACGCTGGTCGACAGCGAGCCGTTGCACGAGGCGGCCCTGGTGGCGGCGCTGCGCAGCGTCGGCATCGCGCCGCCGATCAATCTGCACGAGCGTGTGCTGGGCGTCGCCGCCTGGCCGGTCTACGAAATGCTGCGCGACGAATTCGGGCTCGACCTGCCCTTCGACGACTGGATCGTGCGCAAATACGATCACTATCTGCCGCTGGCCGAGACGCTGAAGCCGCGTCCGGGCGCGATCGAGATCTTCAAC